>DASPZW010000156.1:0-3235 GCA_035636055.1 Actinomycetota bacterium | reverse complement strand
CCTTACTAGACAAAGAATCCTCTGGCCTGGTCGGGCCCCAGCGACAAGCGCCGTCCGGTATCGACTCGGTGTAGCGGGACTACCGACCGAAACACTGCGGAGAAAGCGTGGGGCGCCACATCGCACGTCCTGAAGCACGGGCGGGGACCCGACTAATCTGGGCCTGATCCCGGCCAGAACCCCGCCGGGGCGGTCGCGGCGGGAGTAGACCAAATGGAAGTCACGGTGGCCCCGGTCGAGCGGCTGCGCGGGAACCTGGCGGTCCCCGGCGACAAGTCCGTGTCGCACCGGGCGCTGATCTTCGCGGCCATGGCCTCGGGCCGCTCGGTGGTGCGGGGAGCAGCCCCCGGGGCGGACGTCGCCTCCACCAAGGATTCGCTCGCCCGGCTGGGCCTCGACGTGCCCCCGGGTCCGGTGCCGCCGGTGCTTGCCGTCGAGGGGCTCGGCTGGCAGGTGGCTGCGGCTGCGGACCTCGACGCCGGCAACTCCGGGACCACGATGCGCCTGCTCACCGGGGCGCTGGCGGGCCGGCCTGGGCGCTTCGTGCTCTCCGGGGATGCCTCGCTGTCCTCCCGGCCGATGGAGCGTGTGGCCTCGCCCCTGCGCCGGATGGGGGCCTCGGTGTCGCTTGCGGAACGGGGGCGCCCGCCGATCGTGGTTGAGGGCCGGGCCCTCAACGGCATCGCCTACGACATGCCCATTGCCAGTGCCCAGGTCAAGGGGGCGGTCCTGCTCGCCGGTCTGCAGGCCGGGGGGCCGACCAGCGTCGCCGAGCCAGGCGCATCTCGGGACCACACCGAACGGATGCTGGCGTGGCTGGGGCTGCCGGTGACGATCGGTCCGGGCACCGTCTCGCTGGCGGCAGGGGAGCACCTACCGCTGCCCGCCTTCGAACTCGACGTGCCCGGCGACTTCTCCTCCGCCGCGTTCTGGGTGGTCGCCGCAACCCTCGTACAGGGCAGCGAGGTCTCCATCGACCGCGTGGGGGTCAACCCCTCGCGCACCGGCCTGCTGGAGGTGCTTGGGGCGATGGGGGCCGAGGTCGAGATCATCCCAAAGGCCGCGGAACCGGAGCTGATCGGGTCGCTCAGGACGAGGACGGCGCCGCTGCGGGCTGCCAGGGTGGCGGGCGGTGTCGTGGCCCGGACGATCGACGAGTTGTCGCTGGTCGCGGTCGCGGCGACACAGGCCCAAGGCGTAACAACGATCCGGGACGCTGCGGAGCTGAGGGTGAAGGAGTCGGACCGACTGGCGGTGCTGGCCGCCGGCCTGCGGGCGTTGGGGGCCGAGGTCGAGGAGGTGCCCGACGGGCTCTCGGTCCGGGGTCCGACCCGCCTGCACGGGGGCCGGGTGGACTCCGCCGGCGATCACCGGATGGCGATGGCGTTCGCCGTGGCGGCGATGGTGGCGTCCGGGCCGGTCACGATCCAGGGCTGGGAGGCCACGGCGATCTCGTACCCGGGCTTCCTCGACGACCTGGCCCAACTGGCGTCGTGATGGCGTCGTGATCGCCACGTGACCGGGCCGATCACCATTGCTGTGGACGGCCCGGCCGGTTCGGGCAAGAGCACGGTGGCCCGCGCCGTCGCCCAGCGGCTTTCCCTGCCCCACATCGACACCGGGGCGATGTACCGGGCGGCCACGCTGAAGGCCCTGGAGCAGGGGGTGAGCACGACCGACGGCGAGGCCCTCGGGTCGCTCCTGGAGGCCACGGATATCGATCTGCTGGAGGGCCGGGTGTTCCTCGACGGCCGGGACGTTTCCGCCGCGATCCGCAGCGCCGAGGTCACGGGATTGGTCTCCCACGTTGCTGCCCAGGCGCAGGTGCGACAATGGATGGTGGAACGCCAGCGCAGCCTTGCCGGCGAGCGCGGCGGCGTCATGGAGGGCAGGGACATCGCGACCGTCGTCCTGCCCCAGGCCGACTTCAAGTTCTACCTCACCGCAGAACCCGAGGAGCGGGCACGGCGGAGGGCGGCGGAGTTGGGGGCGGAGGGCGTCGCCACGTCCGTGGAGGAGGTCCTCGGCGGCATCGAGGCCAGGGACCGGCTTGACGCCGGGCGGGAAGTCTCGCCGCTGCGGGTGGCGGAGGGGGCGACGGTGATCGACTCGACGGGTCGCAGCGTCGATGAGGTCGTGGACGAGATCGTCGCAGCAACGAAGCGTTCGTGGGGACGGTCTTCGTGAGGAGAGCTTGAGTGAGGATGGATTACGTGAGGGCACCAGGGATGGACACGGAGGATTCGGTTTCGGAGGTGGCGGTGCAGGCCCCCGTCGGCGTGGTCGCCGTGGTCGGGCGTCCCAACGTGGGCAAGTCGACGATCGTCGGGCGACTGTCGGGACGCCGCGGGCCGATCGTCGGCCCGATGGCCGGCCTCACCCGGGACCGCCTCGATGTGGAAGCCACCTGGCGGGACAAGACGTTCATCCTGCAGGACACCGGCGGGCTGATCGAGGAGGCCCTCGGCCCCACGGGGCTGGACGGGCTCACGGGCCGGGTTGCCGATCAGGCCGTGGCGGCCATCGGTGCCGCCGACCTCGTCCTGTTCGTCGTGGACGCCACGGTCGGCATCACGTCCGACGAGCTGGCCCTGGCGGAGCGACTCCGGAGGCAGAAGGCTCCGGTCGTGCTCGTCGCCAACAAGGTCGACAACCTGGGGGCCGAGCTCGTGGCCGCCGAGCTCTGGGGCCTCGGCTTCGGCGAGCCGTTCCCGCTGTCCGCCCTGCACGGCCGGGGCTCCGGGGATCTGTTGGACCGGATCATGGAGTTGCTGCCCGACGAGCCCTCGGGCCTGGCGATCCCGGCGCCGCCGGCGATCGCCCTCCTGGGGCGGCCGAACGTCGGCAAGTCATCCCTCTTCAACCGCCTCGTGGGGGAGGAGCGGGCCATCGTCCACGCCGACCCGGGGACCACCCGGGACGCCGTCGACACGATGATCGAGGTCAACGGCAAGCACTACCGTCTGGTCGACACGGCGGGCATCCGGCGCCGGGCCAAGACCTCGGGCCTCGAGATCCCCTCCACCGGCAGGACCCGCTCGGCCCTTGCCAGGGCCGACGTCGCCGTCCTGCTCGTTGACATCATGGAGGGGGCGGGCCACCAGGAGCAGCGCATCGCCCGGGCCATCTCGGAGGCCGGGGTGGGCGTGGTGCTGGTCCTGAACAAGTGGGACCTCGTGGATGGCGAGACCGAGGCCAAGGCCTTCGCCAGGGCGGCCGTCGACAAGCTGTCCTT
>DASPZW010000155.1:0-6910 GCA_035636055.1 Actinomycetota bacterium | reverse complement strand
TCCAGGCCCCTGGGGACGTAGAGGAAGGAGCCGCCGGCGAAGAGTGCGTGGTGCAGCGCCGTGAAGATGTCCTGGCCGGGGTTGGTCTGGCCGAAAAGGTAACGCTGGACGAGGTCCGGCCGGATCTGGATGGCGTTGTAGAGCGGCAGGAACACGATCCCCCGTTCCTCGAGCGCAGGGTCGCGGTTGAGGTCGAGGCCCACGTCCTGCGGGCTGGGTTCGGCCGCTGCGAACTGGTCGAGGTCGAAGCCGAGGCGCCGCAGGTCGGTGTAGCGCCAGGGCTCGTCCTTCTCCCTCGGCAACTCGAGCTTCTCGACGTAGCCCCAGGCCTCGAGCCGTCGCTCCAGGAGCCACGCCGGCTCGTCGAGCGCGCGGCTGAGGGTCTCGACGTCGTGGTTGTTGAAAGCCATAGGATCGCCCCCGCTGACGGATTCCCGTCTAGCCGACGGAGCCCTCCATCTGCAGCTGGATCAGCCGGTTGAGCTCCACCGCGTACTCCAGCGGCAGCTCCTTGGTGATCGGCTCGATGAAGCCCCGGACGATCAGGCTCATGGCCTCGGCCTCGTCGATGCCCCGGCTCCGCAGGTAGAAGAGCTGCTCGTCGCCGATACGGGACACCGTGGCCTCGTGGCCGATGGAAGCCGTCTCTTCCTCGATCTCGATGTACGGGTACGTGTCGGAACGGGAGAGCTCGTCGAGGATCAGGGCGTCGCAGCGGACGTTGGACTTGGCCTTGGTGGAGCCGTCCTCGACCCGCACGAGCCCGCGGTACCCGGCCCGGCCCCCGTCCTTGGAGATGGACTTGGAGACGATGGACGAGTGGGTGTTGGGGGCGGCGTGGACGACCTTGCCACCGGCGTCCTGGTGCTGGCCGTTGCCGGCGTAGGCCACCGAGAGGATCTCGCCCTTGGCGCCCTTGCCCATGAGGTAGATCGCCGGGTACTTCATGGTCACCTTCGACCCGAGGTTGCCGTCGACCCACTCCATCGTTGCGTTCTCGTACGCCACCGCTCGCTTGGTCACCAGGTTGTAGACGTTGTTCGACCAGTTCTGGATGGTGGTGTAGCGGCACCGGGCACGGGGCTTGACGATGATCTCGACCACCGCCGAGTGCAGGGAGTCGCTGGAGTAGACGGGCGCCGAGCACCCCTCGACGTAGTGCACCCAGGCGTCCTCGTCGACGATGATCATCGTCCGCTCGAACTGGCCCATGTTCTCCTGGTTGATCCGGAAGTAGGCCTGCAGCGGGATCTCCACCGACACGCCCTTGGGCACGTAGATGAACGATCCGCCCGACCAGACCGCCGAGTTGAGGGCGGCGAACTTGTTGTCGTTGGCGGGGATGATCGAGCCGAAGTACTCCTTGACGATGTCCTCGTGCTCACGCAGCGCCGTGTCCATGTCGCAGAAGATGACGCCGAGGTCCTCCAGCTCCTTTTTCGTGGAGTGGTAGACGACCTCGCTCTCGTACTGGGCGCTCACGCCGCCGAGGTAGCTCTTCTCCGCTTCCGGGATCCCGAGCTTGTCCCAGGTGTCCCGGATCTCGGCGGGCATGTCTTCCCACTTGTCGACCTTGTTGGTCGGCTTGATGTAGTAGTAGATGTTGTCGAAGTCGATGCCGGTGAGGTCGGCCCCCCACGACGGCATCGGCCGGGCCAGGAAGTAGTTGAGCGACTTGTGCCGGTACGCACGCATCCAGTCCGGCTCGTTCTTCCGGTCGGAAATCTGGTCGATCACGTCGTGCGAGAGCCCACGCTTGGGCTTCTCGATATAGTTGGTGGCGTCACTCCAGCCGTACTTGTAGCCCTCCTTGAGCTGACGAACCTCTTCGTTCTCAGCAAGGATCGGGTCTTGTGCTTGAGTAGCCATAGCGAAGAACCCTCCTCTGGGGGCGACATTACGGTCAATCGGTCGGGAGACCCGACGAGGTTAGGTTACCCTAACCTGCTGCCAGTCTAGCAGTTTAGGTTTGCCCGATCTACATGCCGGGGGGTATTCAGGCGGGCCCCGCGCCTGTCATACATGATAACATCAACGTATGACGATGCTCAGTTTCCGAATTGACGAGGCCGTTGCCACGGAAGTGCAGGCATGGGCGGAACGGTTGGGGGTGGATCGCTCGGAGATCCTCCGCGACGCGCTCCGCCGTCACCTGGTCCGCTTGGCCAGCGAACTCGAGCCCGAGATCTGGGAGCGGACCCCGCTCGACGAGGGCGAGATGTCGCTCACCGGCATCGCCGACTGGGGGCCTGCCGAAGACTGGTCGGATTGGTCGGATGCAGAGAGGTGAGGTCTGGTTCGCCACCGCTCCGGGCGGTGATCGACCCGTGCTGGTACTCACGCGCGATCCCGTGGCCGGCCGGATCGCCTCCGTGGTCGTTGCCGCCCTCACCCGGACTCGTCGCGGGCTGGTGTCGGAGTTGAACCTGTCGGCACAAGCGGATGGCGTCCCAACCGACTGCGTCGTGAACTTCGACAACATCCATACGGTCCCCCAGACTGCGTTGCGGCGGCGGGTCGTCGCCTTGTCGGCCGCCAGGATGGCCGAGGCCTGCCGGGTACTCGCTGCGGCCACCGGCTGCTGAAATCCGCCCTTTCTGGCCGAGGGTGGGTGGAAAACTCGTCGGTTGCGGGGAAAATCTCACCCACCCCCGGGGAACTCCTCGAACCTGCGGCCCACCCCGCGGTTGGGCCTCAGGCCCCCAGGTCGATGGCCACGACGCACGGTTCGTGGGCCATGGCCCGGACGGTTGCGGTGTGGACCTTGTTGCCCATCCGAGCCAGCACGTCCTCGGGGTCCACGTCCTCCAGCACGTGCACCCGGCCGGTGTGGGGCCTGCCGGCCAGCCAGAGCCGCACCTTTGATCCGGGCGCGGCGAGGGCGTTGCGCAGCCAGTCGGCGTGCCGCCCGTGCTCGGCGACGACAAGCAGGCGGTCGACATCCTTGAGGCACCCCATCGGGACCAGGCGGCGCTTGCCCGACCTGCGGCCCACCGTCTCCATCACCAGCGCCCCGTGCGCCGGGTAGGGCGGGAACGGGAGCCCCAGGCGCAGGGCGGCGACCGCCGCATGGTTCAGGCTCCGCCCCGCAGCCCACTGCACGCCCCGCTGGATCTGGGGCCGCAGGTCGTCGAATTTGGAGTGATCCATCGCGTTGAAGTCTCACCCGCCCTCGGCAGCCCGAACCGCGGCGACGAACGCCCGGACCAGCCGGACGTCCTTCCGGCCCGGCGATTCCTCGACCCCGCCGGAGACGTCGACCCCCCACGGGTGGAGCATGCGCACGACGTTGCCGACACTCGTGGGGGTGAGACCGCCCGCCACGATCAGGTGCGGGTGGTGGCCGCCGCCCAGCCAATCGACGGGGATGGGCGAGCTGCGAGCACCGGGTTTGGCGGGATCCTTCGGGTCCACCATCACGGCATCGGCGGGACTGGTCGCCGTGGCGGCAAGGTCTGCCGCCTCCAGCATCCGCACGGCCTTGGCGATGAAGAGGCCTGGTCGGGCACGGCGGAGGGCCTCGATCATCTCGGGCGGCTCGACGCCGTGGAGCTGCACGCCGCCGAGGCCGACCTCGCCGGCGATGCGGAGCACGAGCTCGAGGGTCGCATCGACAAAGACGCCGACACTCGTGACGCTGGGGTGGAGGTGGCGGGCGATCTCCCTCGCCCTGGAGGGGGCGATCCGGCGAGGGCTGGGGGCGAAGACGAAGCCGACGGCGTTGGCCCCTGCCCGGACCGCAGCCCGGGCGTCGCCCAGGCGCGTGATGCCGCAGATCTTGACGAATGTGGACCCGTTCAGCGGGGACGTAGCGCCTTGACCTCGACCGAGAACTTGCCCCCCGGGGCGTTGACCTCGGCCCCCTCCCCCACCTTCTTGCCGAGCAGGGCGCTGCCCAGCGGCGACGACGTCGTGATGGTCCGGATGCCAGCAACCTTCTCTTCCGCCGTCGAGGCCAGAAGGTACTCCTCGGTGTCGGTCTCGCCGGCCTCGACAATCGTCACGATGATGCCGGGGCCTGCGTGGTCCGTGGTGGTGGGCGTCGTCTGGACGATGGCGTTCTTGATCATGTGCTGGAGGTGACGGATGCGGGCCTCCATCATGGCCTGCTCGTCACGGGCGGCGTCGTAGTCGGCGTTCTCCCGGATGTCGCCGAACTCCCGCGCCCGCTGGAGACGCTCGCTCATCGCGGCGCGGCCATCGCTCGTCAATTCCTTGAGCTCGAGCTCCCAGCGCGCCAGCGTTTCGGCGCCGACAACCATCCCATCCTGCGGTTCATTCATGGGGCTCATTTTTACACGTCATGCTGGGAGCACGGGACAATACCCTTCCGCTGGTGCATCGGCACCGGGGGCCACAGGAGGCCACGCAGTGCCGCCGTTCACCACCCTGTCCGGTGCCCGCAGCGCTCTCAGGTCGGGAGCGCTCTCCGCCGCCGACGTGCTGTCGGCCTGCCTCGATCGCATGGAGGAGTCCGAGGCGGTGGTGCGGGCATGGACCGCGTGCGACCCTTCGGGGGCGATGGATGAGGCCGGCCGGCTGGACGCTGCCCGCCGCCACGATCTGCCCCTGTGGGGGACCCCGATCGGGGTCAAGGACATCATCGACGTCGCGGCCATGCCGACGACCGCGGCCTCCCGGGTGCTGGCAGGCAACGTCGCCATTGCCGACGCCCCGGTCGTCGCCCGGCTCAGGGCCGCGGGGGCGGTCGTCCTCGGCAAGACCAACACCCAGGAGTTCGCCTACGGGGCAGTGACACCGGGGACGTCGAATCCCTCGGACCCTTCACGGATCCCCGGCGGGTCCAGCGGTGGTTCCGCGGCGGCGCTTGCCGCCGGACACTGCCTCGGGGCGCTGGGCACGGACACCGCAGGATCGATCCGGATACCCGCAGCACTCTGCGGGGTCGTCGGGCTAAAACCACGGGCCGGCCGCGTCCCGTTGGACGGCATCATCCCGCTGGCCCCCAGCTTCGACGTGGTGGGGCCGATGGCCGGGACCGTGGCGGACGTTGCCCTGCTGTGGGAGGTCATGGCAGACGAGCCCGTCGACCTCGGCGGCGCCGGCGATCTGCGGGTTGCGTTCGCTCCGCTGGCCGCGCTGCCCGAGATGGAGCCCGAGGTGGCATCTGCCTACGCCGAGGCCCTGGACGCGCTCGGTGGGATCGCCGCGGGCGTTCGGAAGGGCGACGTCGTCCCCTTCGCCAGCTTCGACGCTCCCCGCTCCGCCGTGCTGATGTGGGAGGCCCTGCAGGTGCACCGCTCCCGTGGCTGGTGGCCCGCTCGGGCCGACGACTACACGGAGGAGACCCGCGGGTACCTCCGGCATGCGCAGACCAACCTCACCGTCGAGGCCGTCGAGGCAGCACGGGCCGAATGCCGGAGGCTGGCCGCCCGCCTAGCCTCGGTGCTCAGCGGCGCCGACGTCCTCGTCACCCCCACCGTGCCCTGCGTGGCCCCCACGCACGAGGAGGCCGCCGCACGGGCGGAGGGGAGCCCTCGCCGCCCCATCGTCATGAAGCTCACCCGCATCCCCGGCCCCGTCAACACGGCGGGGCTTGCCGCTCTCTCCGTGCCGTGCGGGCCGGGCGCCGGCGGCCTGCCCGCCGGCCTTCAGCTCATCGGCCGCGACGAGGAAACGGTGCTCAGGCTGGGCGCCGCCTACGAGCGGATCGCCAGGTAGCAACCCTGAGTGGGGCGGCTCACACTCCCCCACCGCCAGGGGGGATCGCGACGTGGCCGTTCGCGGCCGATCGTCGCCCCCTCTCGATCTGGTGCGGGTACGGGACCACCTCGGGGGGCAACCCGGCGAAGGCGTCGACGATCGTGTTGTCGAACTGGGCACCGCCCTGGCGCCGGATCTCTGCGACCGCCTGATCCAGCGCCCACGCATGTTTGTAGGGCCGGGCATGGGTGAGCGCATCGAAGACATCCGCAACCGCGACCACGCGAGCGGCGATGGGGATGGCAGGCCCGGCGAGCCCTGCCGGGTAGCCCGTCCCATCCCATCGCTCGTGGTGCCAGCGTGCGACCTCCTCGGCCAGCAGAAGGACCGGCGCGCTGCTTCCCCCAAGGATCTCCGCACCCAGCACGGTATGGCTCTTCATGACGCTCCACTCCTCCGGCGTCAGCCTGCCCGGCTTCAGCAGGATCGCGTCCGGGATTGCGATCTTGCCCAGGTCGTGCAACGGTGCCGCGAGGCGTATGTGTTCCACGTCCCGGGCCGGCATGCCCAGTGCCTCCGCAATACGAGCCGCCATCACGCCGACCCGTTGTGTGTGCTCTCCGGTCTCGTCGTCCCGGTACTCGGCTGCACATGCGAGCCGATCGAGGGTCTCGATCCTGGCGCGCTCCAGCTGCTCGGTCCGTTCCCGCACGCGTTCGTCGAGCCGACGGTTCTGGCGTGCCAACTGTCCGTGGAGCATTCGGGTCTCGAGCATGTTGCGGACCCGAAGGGTAACTTCGAGATGGTCGAAGGGCTTGGTCAGGTAGTCGTTGGCGCCCGCCGCGAACGAACGCCGTTTGGCTTCGGCCGTGCTGTCCGCGGTGAGGACCAGAACCGGCAGGTACTCGGCGGCGGGGATCAATCGCCGAAGTTGCTCCATCACGCCGATACCATCGAGGTAGGGCATCGCGAGATCCAGCAGGACGAGATCCGGATCGAACTCCAGGAACAAGTCGATGGCCTGGAGGGAATCCGTCGAGGTGAGGATCTCCTCGTACCCAGCATTCCGAAGGATTCGCTCGAGGAGGACGACGTTGGCCTCCTGGTCGTCGATGATGAGGATCTTTTGCACGTGGCGTCATTCCTTCTCGGGCCCGGCCCCCGCGTACCTGTCGATGATTGCGAGGAGCTCGGTGAGGTCCAGCGGCTTTGCCATGTAGTCGGTGGCGCCGGCCTCCCTGAGCCG
>DASPZW010000154.1:0-5448 GCA_035636055.1 Actinomycetota bacterium | reverse complement strand
TCCTCCAGAAGGTGGCAGTGAACCCAGCCTCGAACCGCATCTACGTCGTCGAGGGGTCGCAGTTCGGCGGCGTGGGGGGCCCGGGGCCGTTTGTGCCCGTGATTAGGGAGAGCGGCGATGTCGCGGTGATCGACGGCACGTCCAACGCGACGGCGGTCGTGCACGTCGGCGGGACCGTCCAGGCGGTGGCCGTGGACCCATCCAACGGCAAGGCATACGTGACCAGCTCCAGCCGCACCGTCACGGTGATCGACGGGACGAGCAACGCGACAGCCACGGTGGCCGTCGGGCAGGTCTGGGGGGCACCCGCCGTCAACCCGGTCACGAACAAGATCTACGTCGGCACTGACGCTGGCGTCGTGGCGATCGACGGGGCAACGAATGCGACGGCCACGGTGCACGCTGCGGCCGGGGCCACCCTTGCGGTCGATCCGGCCGCCAACCGGATCTACGCGTCCGGCGGCGGGGGCCTCACCGTCATCGACGCGACCACCAACGGCACGATCGCCGACATCCCCCTCGGTCATGACGGCGGCGGCAGCCTTGCGGTCAATGCCAAGACCCACAAGGTCTACGTCCTCGACGTCAACTACCCGAACCCCGGCAGCGTGACGGTGGTCGACGGGACAACGCTGGCAACGACCGCCGTGGCCGTCGGGCGCAGCCCTACCGAGATCGTGGTCGACGAATCGGCGAACGCCGCCTACGTCCTGGACCTGGACAGCAGCGACGTCGTCCGCATCGACGGAGCCAACCAGGCGACCGCCTTCAGCCTCCCCGGGGCACTGCCCCTGATTGCCGTGAATCCCGCCACCGGGAAGCTCTACGTGGCGGCGGGGGGTCCGAAGGCGGGGCGGGTCTCCGCATCCACACCAACGAACCTCCCCCCGCCGCCCATGGTGCTCGACGTGCTCGACTTCAAGGGGACCACCATCCCCTCGGTCCCCGTGGACACCTGCCAGCCGAGCCCGCAGCCCGGGTCGGGCGTGGCGCGCGGCACCTGCTGATCTGCTAGCGGCCGCGCAGGACGTTCAGCGGCCTGGGGGACTTGCGCTCGCGGATGTAGGCGAGGAAGCAGTCGGCGTGAATGGTGAGTCGTGGCCACCGGCCGGGAGCGATGGGCTGCTGCGCAAAGGGGTCCCGGTACACCCTGACCTCCCCGGCGGCGTGCTCGCATTGCTCGCAGGGTTCTACGACATGGGTCTTCATTGCCGGTCTCCGTCCCCCGCGCTGTGCGGCCACCCGTATGGCTCCACACCAAGTATCGGCACGCCCTCCCGCAAAGCACATAGTCCAAATGGATGGTTTTTCTCGTCATGTGGCGCTGGAAGCCTGCCAACGAACGGCACCAAGGACAGCCGTCCAATGAAACGGCGGTTTTCCTCCCTGCCGAGGGGAAGGCAAGCCGGACTGAACAACGGCGCTTTCCTGGCTTTCCCGCCGGTTGCCCCAGACGTAGCCTTTCGCTGACCCAGCGGCTCCACAGTCACGAGAGGAGAGCATCAAATGTCAGGAAGGGCTTTTGACGGTACGGTTCGCGGCAACAGGATCTCGGCACCGACCGTGCCGGCAGGCATTGCAGTCACCGAGCCCGTGTCCCTGCTGAGCTACGCATACGGCACCGGCTACCAGATCTACTCGCTTGGCTCCGACTCGCTCTGGCACGTCGTCCGCCCCGAGGCCACGCTGGAGGCTCCCGACGAGGACAACGTCGAAGGCTTCATCACGGTTGGCCACCACTTTGACACCCCGAACGGGGACGGCACCCTCAGCCCGACGTGGCAGCAGACCTACGACCCGACCGACGACAGCGCCGTCGTCGGCAAGAAGCTCGCCCAGGCCGACGCCCCAGACCCCACCCACGACATCCCTTGGCTGAAGGTCCAGGTCGTGTCCCACTCCGGCTCTGGGCCGGCCAACGGCGGGACAGGCCTCCTGGCCGAGGTCATGTACATCCAGCGAGTTGCCACACAAGGTGGGCTCATGCCGAGCTCGGTCCCTGACTGGGCCACGCCCGACACGCAGGTGTGGGTGCCGTATTCCGCCTGGTACTACTTCTGGGGTGCGATCTACAGCGCGACCGGAGGCCTCTAGCCTTCGCTTTCTCCGCTGCTACGTCCGATCCAAAAGGCATCGAGAGGGCCGGGATCGCTCGAACCGCTACTGTCGTGTTGAATTGACACTTAAGTCGGGACAATCAACAATCCGGTCCATGCCTGCCGCCGGAGCCGCGCACCGTTTGCGGCTCCGCGCGGCCGCGTGCGGGCTCTCCCTGGTCCTGGTCATGGGTGCCTGTTCTTCTTCGACGCAGGCGGTGCAACCGGTCACCCTCCAGGTGGTCATGGCCGACGACTGGGTGACACCGCCCTACGTCGCCGCAGTCCGGGATTTCGAGCGCGCGCATCCGGGGGTCACGGTCTCGACCACCAAGACCCCCTTCGGGCTCATGCGGGACACGGTGCAGGCCGACATCGCGAATCACCATCCGCCGGACGTCGTGCACTACCACGCGTTTGCCGCAGCCGCCCAGGGCATGGCGCAACAGGTGGACGACCTCTGGACGGGGCACCTCCAGCCGTCTGAATTCCTTCCTGGCGCGGTGGAGGACGTCACGTGGGCCGGCCACCGCTACGGTGTTCCCCTGGACTCCAATGCGCTGCTCCTCATGTACAACGACAACGCGTTCCAGGCGGCCCACCTCCCCCTGGCCGGCGCCCCCACCACCTTCAGCGAGATCGTCCGGATCAGCCCCGCCCTCAGCGCCGCCGACGGCACCCGCAAGGCCTTCACCATCCCGACCAGCGACTGGTGGACCTACGGCTGGATCCGGGCCAACGGTGGGGAGGTCCTCTCTGCCGGACCGGACGGGAAACCGAAGATCACGCTGGACGACCCCGCCGTTGTCCAGGCCCTCTCCTTTCTCGCCGGCCTCGTGCAGAAGGGGTATGCGTTCCCGCCACGAAGCGCCGCCTCCAGCAGCGGCGATGCCCTGGCCCTGTTCCAGGGCGGTCAGGCCGCCATGTACGCCAGCGGTTCCTGGGACGTCGCGCCGCTGCGCAGCCAGCTTGCCGGGTTCCATGTCGCTGCGATGCCCGCGGGCAAGCCCGGATTGCCCGAGGCCACCGCGCTCGGCGGGAGCAGCCTGTTCATCCCCAAGGGGAGCACGCACCGTGAGCTGGCCTTCGAGTTCATGCTGACCCTCACCGCCGACCAGTACGCCCTGCGGTTCGCCTCCGAGCAGGGACGGCTCCCGGTTCGGCCACGACTGTTCCAGAATCCGGTCTTCAAAGACGCCGACCTGCAGGTCTACGTTCAGCACCTCTCCGCAGCCCACCCCTACACCCTGGAAGCATTCCCGCCAGCCAAGCAGGCGTTCCAGCAGGCCCTCGACGAGATCCTGCGCCAAGGGCATCCCCCGGCGGAAGCCCTCGCCCGGGCTCAGGCGACCGCCGTCGCCGCGCTCGGGACATCGCCCTGACCATGACCGGACCGCCCCCGCCGGCGGGGGGCGATGCGCCCGGACGGTTGTGGTTCGGACGGTTGGGCTCGTCGATCCTGCTGGAGGTGCTCTCGGCCCTCACCGCCGCTCTCCTGGCGTCGAGCCTCCTCACCGTCGCCATCTCCTCCCGGCTCACCCGTTCTGCAGTGCGCGCCCAGTCCCAGGAGATCGCGACCAGCGCCCTGACGGTCCTCACCCAGACGTTCACGCAGAAGGCCCAGGGGCTCACGACGGTCCTGCGCAACCTCGCGGCGCAGATCGCCAACCAGGAACTCCTTGACGCCAACCGGCGGCCAGACCTGATCGAGGAGCTCGGGGCGGGGGTCCGCAACCTTCAGCTCGACCTCCTGCAGTTGCGTGTCCCTGGCCAGGACCCGATCACGTTCGGTCCGGCGCTTGCCGCACAGCAGGTGCTCGGCTTCGACCCGGCGGCGACGACCGACCGCATCGTACGGACGGCAGCCGGCGACTTCGTCCAGGTGGTCTCGGTGCCGATCGGAGGGGGCGGTGGCTCCCCGTTGCTGGTGGGGGGCTACAACTACTCGGATGCTCTGGCGTACCTTCTGCGCAACGCGTTGGGCACGACCGGCAACGTGATGCTGGTCGTCGACGGGCAGCTTGCCGGCAGCACGCTGCCCGTCCCGCCCAAGCAACCACCGGTGGCCGCCGCTCCCCGCCCGGCTAGGCCCCCCGGTGGGATGAACCTGCCGCTGTCGCCGGTGTCGGTGCGGATTGCCGGGGCGGACATGCTCGTCGCCTACGCCCCGTTGGGCGACATCGTGGGCCGTCCCGATGCCGCCCTCGGCGTCGCCCTCCCCGATCCCGTCGCCGCCCTGGGCCGCTCCCTGGGGCAGAGCCGCCTGATCACCGTCGGCGTCCTCGTGCTGGTCGCTCTCGGCCTGGCCTGGCTGCTGTTCCGCGCCCTCACCCGCCCGCTCCGCCGCCTTGCGGAGACGGCCCGCCTGGTGACCGAAGGGGACCTCGACGCGGGGTTCCACGTCCGTGGTCGCGATGAGATCGCCAGTCTCGCCGCCGCGCTGGAGCGGATGCGCCTCCAGCTCCTGTCGCAGGCGCAGAGCCTGGCGGACACCTCGAGGCGCGTCGTGAGCGTGCAGGACGACGAACGCCGCCGGTTGGCGCGCGACCTGCACGACGGGATCCAGCAGCAACTGGTGTCCCTCGCGGTCAAGATCCGGCGCATCTCCGAAGTGGCGGATCCCGCATCCGTCCGCCTGCTGCCCGAGATCGCCCAGGACGCGGAGGACTCGGTCTTCGCCCTGCAGGACCTGGGCCGTGGCATCTACCCCAGCGTGCTGGCCGACCAGGGGCTGGAGCCGGCGCTGCGGGCACAGGCCGGCCGGGTCCCGATGCGCATCCAGTTCACCGTGCCCCCGGCCATGGCGGGCCGGCGCTTCGACCGGGAGTCCGAGGCCGCCCTCTACTTCGTCGGGCTCGAGGCGGTGACGAACGCGCAGAAGCACGCGCCTCAGGCGGCCGTCACGGTGAGCATCGCCGTGGAAGGCTCGGCATTGGTGCTGGAGGTCCGCGACGATGGGCCCGGCTTCGACCAAGGGCAGCGGAGTCCGGGCGTCGGGTTGCGGAACATGAGCGACCGGGTGGCTGCCCTGGGTGGCTCCCTCTCGGTGGAGACGTCGCCCGGCAGGGGGACGACCGTCCGGGCCTGGGTGCCGCTCGGTCATGCCCCGGTGGAGGCGCTCCAGGCATCGCCGGCGCCTAATCCGTGAGCTGGGACTCCCGCAGGTAGATCAGGACCGCGGACACCCGGCGGTTCATGTCGGGCTCCTCGCTGAGCCCGAGCTTCTCGAAGATGGCAGCCGCCCGCTTCTCCACCGTCCCGACCGAGAC
Source organism: Actinomycetota bacterium (assembly GCA_035636055.1). GTDB lineage: Bacteria > Actinomycetota > CADDZG01 > JAHWKV01 > JAOPZY01 > JAOPZY01. The sequence goes on along the minus strand of DASPZW010000154.1, from coordinate 83 downwards.
GCTGAGGCGGTCCGCCGTCGACTGGTTGTTCCTGCCCTCCGCCATGCTGCGAAGGACGCCGAGTTCGCCCGGCGTGAGCCGCG
>DASPZW010000153.1:0-5842 GCA_035636055.1 Actinomycetota bacterium | reverse complement strand
GAACAGCCTGCTCCGCCTGACCGATGCCGCGGGGACCTCCGAGAACCTCATGCCGCTGCTGATCGACTGCGCCCGGGCGGAATGCACCCTGGGCGAGATGGTCAACGCCCTCAAGCGGACCTTCGGCGTCTACCGGGAGTCGCCGGCGTTCTAGGCGGTATCAGTACCGAAGGCCGATGTCGACCAGGCCCTCGAGTGGCGTGCTGCCGGCGAATGCCAGGACGTTGCGCTCGACCCTCGCCGCAAGCTCGGGCAGGGCCATGTCCCACGTGTTGGCGATGTGCGGCGTGATGATCACGTTGGAAAAGCTCCAGAGCGGGTGACCGTCGGGGAGCGGCTCCGGGTCGGTCACGTCGAGAGCGAGGCCGCCGAGCCGGCCGTGCTCGAGCGCCTCGACGAGGGCGTCGGTGTCGACGAGCCCGCCGCGGCCCACGTTGACGAGCCATGCCTGGCGGTTCATGGCGCCGAGCATGCGGCGGTCGAACAGGCGGGCGGTCTCGGTCGTCAGGGGCGCGGCGAGCACCACCCAGTCCGCCTGGCCGACGACCTCGCCGAGCAGTGCGGCGGGGACGGTGGACGACGCACCCGGCATGGGCGTGCCGCTGCGGTTGACCGCAGTGATCCCGGGCTCCAGCGGCTCCAGCAGGCGGGCAAGTGCCCGGCCGATGCCGCCGGTGCCGACGATGAGCACCCGGGTCCCCTTGAGGCGGCGGGCGGGGACCACATCCGGCGAGGACCACGACGTGGCCCGCACGTGGTGGGGGAGGCCGCGGGCGGCCGCCAGCATGAGGGCGAGGGCGTGCTCGGCGACGGCGGGGCCGTAGATGCCCTTGGCCGAGGTCCACGTCCGGCCGGGCTCGAGGTGGTCGGCGAAGGACTCCACCCCGGCGAACGGAAGCTGGACCCACCTGGCGGGCGACCCCACCAGGACGGACGCGAGGTGGTCGGGGTCCATGGGATCGGTCCAGACCAGGGCGTCGGCGTCCGCCGGGCTGCCCAGCACGCCGCCGGCCCGCAGGACGGCCTCGGCGAGCTGGGGGTAACGGATAGGTGTGATCGCGACGATCGGCGTGCTGGCAGGGACTGCGTTGAAGTCCAGGGGTTCTGGCGATGGGGAGGCCACCACCGAAGGCTATCGCGGTAGCCTCACGAGGTGATCGGGCCTACGAGGTGATGAGGGATGGCTGAGCGGGCGCAGGACGTCGTCGTGGTGCGCCACGGGGAGACCCAGTGGGCGCTCGAAGGCCGGCATACGGGCCGCACCGATGTCCCGCTGACGGAGCGGGGACGCCGGCAGGCCGAGCTCCTCGCCGGCCTTCTGTGGGGCCGCCAGTTCGCCAAGGTGCTGATGAGCCCGCTGCAGCGAGCCAGGGAGACGTGCAAGCTGGCCGGGCTTGGCGATGTCGCCGAGGTGCGGGACGACCTCGCCGAGTGGGACTACGGGGCCTACGAGGGCAGGACGACCCCGGAGATCGTCGCCGAGCGGCCGGGGTGGTCGCTCTGGGACGGGGGCGTGCCCGCCGGGGAGACCGTCGAGGACGTCGGGCGGCGGGTGGACCGCGTCATCGCCGAGGTGCGCGCCACCCCCGGCGATGTAGCGATCGTCGCCCACGGCCACGTCCTTCGGATCTTGGCCGCCCGCTGGCTCGGCCTTGCGCCGAGGGACGGGCGCCTGTTGGCGCTGGACCCGGCCGGGATCGGCATCCTCGGCTACGAGCACGCCGTGGCAGTCATCGCACGGTGGAACGAGACGCCCGGAATGGCAGGGGGCGCGACCGCCGACACCACCGTCGATGAGGACGCGGTCCCCGCCGCCCAAGGAGGTTGACATGAGGCCCCTGACGTTTGAACACCGCAGCGCCGAGCCGGACGAGCGCAACGGCGCACTCGCCGAGGCGGTGCGCCGGCGGCTGGCGCTGCTGGACGCCGGCGACGTGATCGCCAGGATCTGGCGCCACGACCACACGGTCTGGAAGCCGGACCCCACGGAGATCGCCAACCGCCTCGGCTGGCTCACGCTCCCGGCCGACCTGGCACCGAGGATCGGCGAGCTCACGGCGTTTGCCCGGCAGGTGGCGGCCGACGGGTTCACTCACGCCGTCCTCCTTGGCATGGGGGGGTCCAGCCTTGCTCCCGAGATGTTCGCCCGCACGTACCGCACCGCGCCGGGGGCGCTGGAGCTCACCGTGCTCGACACCACCCATCCGGCCACGATCGCCCGGGTGGAGGCCTCACTCGACATCGACCACACCCTCTTCATCGTCGCCAGCAAGTCGGGCACGACGCTGGAGACGCTGTCGCACTTCGAGCACTTCCACGCCCGGGTCGTGGCTGCAGTGGGCGAGGGCAGGGCAGGGTCGAGCTTCGTCGCCATCACCGACCCCGGCACGCCACTCGAAGCGCTGGCCCGAGCGCACGGATTCCGTGACGTGTTCCTGAACCCTCCCGACCTCGGCGGGCGCTACTCCGCCCTGTCCCTGTTCGGCCTGGTGCCGGGTGCGCTGATCGGCGCCGACCTGGACGGCCTGCTGGCCTCCGCCAACGACATGGCGAAGGCCACGACCGTCCCACGGGCCTCGGAGAACCCCGCGGCCTGGCTCGGTGCAGTGATGGGCGAAGCCGCGCTCGCGGGGAAGGACAAGCTGACGTTCGTGCTCCCGGCGTCCATCGAGGCCTTCGGCGACTGGGTGGAACAGCTGATCGCCGAGTCGACCGGCAAGGAGGGCAAGGGGATCGTGCCCGTTGCGGGAGAGGACCTCGGCCCCCCGGGCGTCTACGGCGAGGACCGCCTGTTCCTGTCGCTCGGCGACCACCCGGGACTTGCGGCGCTGCGGGAGGCCGGCCACCCGGTCGTCACCCTGGACGCCGCCGGTGGATCGGGCCCTGCGGCGGGGCTGGGGGCCGAGATCTTCCGCTTCGAGTTCGCCACCGCCGTCGCCGGGCACGTGCTCGGGATCAACGCCTTCGATCAACCCAACGTCGAGGAGGCCAAGCAGGCGACCCGGGCAATCCTCGCGGAGGGCCAGGAAACCACGCCCGACCGCGGGGATGCCACGGCGCTGCTCGCGGAGGTCAAACCCGGCGAGTACGTCGCCATCCAGGCCTACGTCGACCGTACCGACGCCACGGCCGGCCTGGTGCAGGCCAAGCGGCTCGCGGTGCGCGACGCCCACGTGGTAGCCACCACGGTCGGGTTCGGGCCACGGTTCCTGCACTCGACGGGCCAGCTCCACAAGGGAGGCCCGAACACGGGCGTCTTCCTTCAGGTGACGGACGCCAATCAGGAGGTCGACCTGCCGATCCCCGGCAAGCCCTACACGTTCGGGATCCTGATCGACGCCCAGGCCCTCGGCGATCTCCTGGCGCTGCGCGCCCGGGGGCGGCGGGTCGCCCGGCTCACGCTCGAGGAGTTGGAGGAACTGAGCTGACCCAAATCCACGGCAAGACGTAGGAGCCACGGTAACATATGATGATGTTACGTTCGCTCGTGTCCGAGTGAGCGCCAGACAGGGCTGAGACGGAATGGAAGAGGCCGCCATAATGTCGAAGAGCGAGTGGACGATCGACGAGCTGGCCCGCAAGGCCGGCACAACCACCCGGAACATCCGCTCCTACCAGACCAAGGGGATCCTCCCACCGCCGCGCATGGTCGGGCGGGTCGGCTACTACAGCGAGGGCCACCTCGCCCGCCTCAAGTACACGGCGGGCCTCCAGGAGCGGGGATTCTCCCTCGCCGCCATCGGGTGCCTGCTGAGTGCCTGGGAGGAGGGCAGGAGCCTGCAGGACGTCCTCGGTTTCGAGGAGGCACTGACCGCACCCTGGAGCGACGAGACCCCCGACCGGTTCACCCGCGCCCAACTCGAAGAGCTCTTCCCCGAGATCGTCCACGACGAGGCCCTCGTGCGGCGGGCCTGCACCCTCGGCCTGCTGCGCCGGGACGGCGAGGACTTCGTCGCCCCGAGCCCCCGGATGATCCGCAACGGGGCCGAGCTGGTCTCCGTCGGCATGCCGCTGTCGCTTGCACTCGACGAGTACGAACGCCTGTCGCACGACCTCACCACGGTGGCGGAGCGCTTCGTGTCGATGTTCGAGGAGTTCGTCTGGGAGCCGTTCGTGCAGAACGGCTGGCCCATCGAGCAGCTGCCGGCGGTCACCGAAGCCCTGCAGCGGCTGCGTCCGGCAGCCTCGACCTCGGTGCATGCCGTGTTCGCCCGGGTGATGGAGGAGGCGGTCGCCGCATCGAGCGCACGCCAGGTGGCGCGCCTCATGACCGCCGCCGAGGCCTCGGGCTCCTGACGACCCGATAGGCGACCCGGCAGACGACCCGGCAGGCGGCCCCGCCTCGCTCAGAGGCCGGTTCGGATCACCCGGTAGATGAAGATGCCTGCCAGGGCGACGATCACGATCGCTGCGATGGCAAGGGCGCTGACCAGGGGGCTGCGTGCGACCGCGGTCGCCGTGACGGTGACGGTGCTCACCAGGCCCCGGATCTCCGTAGTCCGACGAGGGCCACGGCGCAGACGAGCGCCACCAGGGCCGCCACGGCCGCGATCAGCAACGGCCCTGACGGGCCCCTGCGGTTGGACGACGGCGCTGCGGCGAGGGAGGAGTCCGTCGGGGAGGGCGTGGGCGTGGGGCTCGACGACGCCGAGGGCGACGGCGAGGGTGAGGGCGTCGGCGTGGGCGTAGGGGACGCCGACGGCGTCGGCGTGGGGGTCAAGCTCGGCGAAGGGGAGGGGGTGGGGGTGCGCGACGGCGTGGGGGTCGGGGGAGGCGTCGGGCTCGGCGCCTCAACGGTGACCACGCCGGTCATGTTCGTCACGAACTTGCAGAAGTAGTGGTACGTGCCGGCCTTCGTGAACGTGTGGGGCCAGCTTGGCGCACCGCCGCCCAGGCACAGCAACCCGGTGGCGAGGGTGCCCGAATCGAAGAGCCCGTCGGATGACGAGACGCTGTGGCACGAACCCACGACGTTGGGAGGGACCTTCCAGAGAACGGTGTCGTTGACCTTGATCGTGACCGACTGGGGGCTGTAGGCGTTGTCGGTCAGCGTGACGGTCGTCGTCGCAGCCTGGGCCGCCTGCAGGGGCCAGAGCGCCAGCGCGAGGGCGGCAACCACCACGGGGACGCCCAGCAGGCGCTTCACGAGCATGGAAGGGCGTTCCTCCGGTGGCGACCCATAGCCGGCACACCCTAAACGATCGCCTCCAGCAACTCGGCGACGATGCGTCCGGTCGCCCCCCAGATGGTCCCACAGCTGGTGTCGTAGGCGGGCGAGCGGATGACCCTGCGGCCCCGGATGAACCGCTGGTCCCGCCGGCACCCGGGTGCCAGCAGGGCGTCGATGGGCACCTCCAGCAGCGCCGCGACCTCTGCGCGGTTGGGGACGATCCGGGGGCGGCTCCCGTCCCCGACCACGCCGACCCACGGCGTGATCCAGAACCGGCTCATGTTTGTCCCCACGCCCGGCAGGGCGCCGAGGAGGTCCACGTCGGCGGGCTCGATGCCCAGCTCCTCATGGGTCTCCCGGAGGGCGGCGTCCCGGGCGACCTCGCCGGGCTCCAGGCGCCCACCCGGGAAGGCGATCTCGCCGCGGTGGTTGCTGAGGCCGTCCGTGCGACGGGTCAGCAGCAGGTACCATCCGCCGGAGCCGGCAACGATCGGGACGAGCACCGCGGCAGGGGTCTGGCCCAGGGGCGGCTCGCCGGGGGAGCCGTTCCCGGGGCGGCCCAACCGGCGTCGGAGGTCATCGAGGTCCGGCACGCCCCGATGATACGCGGGTGATACGTGGGCGGGACGAAGGGGGTGGGCGTGGGAGAGCTACTGGAACTCGAGGTACGCG
>DASPZW010000152.1:0-4465 GCA_035636055.1 Actinomycetota bacterium | reverse complement strand
ATCGAGGTGGGGGAACGCCAGCTCGGCATCTCCCGCAACCAGGTCAGCCGCTGGGAGCGGGAGGGAACCAGCCCCCGGGCGCCCTACCCGAAGCTGCTGTGCCTGCTGTTCCAGGCCACTGCCGAGGAGCTCGGTCTCGTTGCCCCCTCCCCGCCACACGCTGTGTGCGTCACAATTGAGGGAACCATTGGGGACGATGTGGAGCGACGGGATTTCTTCGGCCTGTTCTACTCGGCAGCGAGGGCAGCGGCCGTGTGGGCGGTCCTGTCTCCGGGGATGAGATCACATGCGGTCTCATCAGCCAATCCGTCCGGGCCCGGGGAGAGCGGCACACTTGAGGCCCTCACCGCCATCACTGGCAGCTATCGTCGGCTGGACGACGGCGCACCTTCGCTTGAACTACTGCCACTCACGCTCGGACACCTCTACCACGTCTCGGCCGTCGCTGAGCGATCAGGGTCAGCGGCAGAACGCCAGACTCTTCTGGCGGCAGCCAGTGAGGTAGCCGGCCTTACCGGCGGACTGGCCTTTGACAGCGGCGATCACGCCCAGGCCAGCAGTCATTACCAGGCTGCCATCATGTTCGCTGAGCAGTCAGGCAATGCCCTACTGCAGGCGTTCAGTTTCGGCATGATGAGCTTCTTCCGGGCTGAGACCGGACAGGAAACCACGGCCGTCCGGCTCGTGGAGAGAGGAAAGAGCCTTCTTCCGTCAGCAGCTCCGCCCACGATTCAAGCGCGAATGGCGACCTACGAAGCAAACGCTTACTCCAGCCTCGGTGACTCCCAGCAGGCACTCAGCGCTCTCGGTCGTGCTGACGCTGCCAGTGAACAGATCCAACCCGACGGGGAAATGTTCTGGCCGTTGGTGTTTCCCTTCGATGAGGGAAGGCAAGCGCGAGAGCGTGGAGCCTGCGCCACCAGGCTCAAGCAACCCGACGTGGCGCTGCCAGCCCTTGCCGAAGGACTCGGTTCCCTCGGTTCAGGACCAAGCAAGCGTCGGGCGCTCGTCCTCTCGGACCTGGCGGCGACCTATGTCCTGACCGCCGAGATCGAGGAGGCCTGTGTGGCCGCAGGAGAAGCATTCGACGTCGGCATTCAGTTGCAATCTGATCGGGTGCTGAAACGGGTTGCGCGGATCCGCCGAGAGCTTCGGCCCTGGAAGGACACAAAGGCGGTCAGGGAGTTAGATGAGAGGATCGTCGGAGGGCTTCTGGGCAGTTCATAAACGGCGGTGACAGGCACCAACTCGGTACTCAATAGGAAGAGCTTGACTGAGCTTGCGACTCGCCGTAAATCTCCCCTAAGTCCCTGGCTCCACATGTGAGCGGGTAGTCGTTGACACACCACTCGGTAGGCTCTCGGTGACGTCGGCTTGAGGCCCTCGTGGTGGGTGAGTAGGATCGCCAAAAAGAGATCCTCGTCCCGAAGGTGAAGGTTGTGGCGAACAAGCGGCTGCGGGCTCGACGGCTGGCCCGGGGCTGGTCCCAGGAGGATGTGGTCCGGGGGCTGGTTGCGGTCGGCATCGAGGTGGGGGAACGCCAGCTCGGCATCTCCCGCAACCAGGTCAGCCGCTGGGAGCGGGAGGGAACCAGCCCCCGGGCGCCCTACCCGAAGCTGCTGTGCCTGCTGTTCCAGGCCTCGGCCGAGGACCTGGGGTTGGTCGCCACCTGTCCATCGGCCAGCGGGTCCATCACAATTGATCGGGACACGTTCGACGATGGCGGGGACGACGTGGAACGACGGGACTTTCTTTGGCTCGGGGGTACAGCGGCGATCGGGGCCTTCCTGTCCTGGAAGGCCTGGCCGCTCCCTGACGGGAGTCTCGACTTGGACGATCTCGTCTCGATCACCAGTCGCTACTGCCGGCTCCCGCCCACGGTGCCATCTCCCACCCTCCTCAAAGCGGTGCAGGCGCACCTGCGCATCCTCATGGGCCTCGTGGGGTCGGCCAGATCCGAGGCTGCCCGGGCACGGGTGGCGGCCGCCGTCAACGAAGCTGCGGCCTTCGCCGGCCGCCTGGCCTTGGACGTGGGGGACTTTGCTGCCTTCACTCAGTACTACCGGCTTGCCACGTCCTACGCCGAGCGGGCTGGTGACGACACGCTGGCGGCATACACGCTCGGCAGCATGAGCTACTGGTCGGTCATGGGCGGCGACGGCGACCAAGCGCTCGCCACTATGGACCAGGCCAAGAGCCTCCTTCCCAAGGCGGCCCCGCCGGTGGTCTGCTCCTGGTTTGCCGCCTTCGAAGCGGGAGCACAGTGCAAGGCTGGCGACAGCTCGAAGGCACTTGCCGCCCTCGGACAAGCCGAGGAGGCCATCGGGAAGGATCAGGAGCCCTGGGCCTGGACCCTGCCGCTTGATTTCGGGAGGTTGACGAGGCATCGTGGTTTCTGTGCCACGAGGCTCGAGCTGCCAGCCGTTTCCATCCCAGCGCTGCGCCACGGATTGGACGAGCTCGGGCACCACGAAGTCAAGTGGCGGGCACTCGCTCTCTCGGATCTCGCCAAGAGCTACATCCTGACCGCCGAGATCGAGGAAGCCTGTGTGGCCACAGGAGAGGCATTCGATGTCGGCATCCAGTTGCAATCCGATCGCGTGCTGAAGCGGGTTGCACGGGTCCGGCATGAGCTTCGGCCGTGGAAGGACACGAAGGCAGTCAGAGAGTTGGAAGAGAGAATGGTGGGAGGGTTTCTGGGCAGTTTATAGACGGCGGCGACAGGTCCCCAACCCGATGACAAGCTTGTCGAGATCGCCCGGCCTGACTAACCAGTTGGTGGCGCTGTTGCGAACGGGGTAACGCCCGTCAGCGGAGGAAGCGCTCCGTGACGGCGTCCAGGATCGCCCCGGCCAGCTCCCGCTTGCTGGCCAGCGGCAGGTGGTCGATCCGCTGGTCGCGGCCCACCAGGACCGCCCTGTTGGTGTCGGTGTCGAACCCGGAGTCGTCCACGCCGACGAGGTTACCCACCACGAGGTCCACCGACTTCGCCGCCAGCTTGGCAAGGGCCCGGGCCTCCACGTCCTCGGTCTCGGCTGCGAAGCCCACCAGGACCTGGCCGTTGCGGCGGCGCTCCGCCAGCCCGGCGAGGATGTCCCGAGTTGCCTCCAGGACCAGCGGCGGCGGCCCCTCCCCCTTCTTGAGCTTGCGGGCGGCCGTCTCGACCGGCCGCCAGTCGGCGACGGCCGCCGCCATCACGACGACGTCCGCCTCGCCCGACGCCGCCATGACCGCGTCCCACATCTGGGCAGCCGTCTCGACCTGGACGACGGTGGCGGCCGGAGGCGGGCTGAGATGGGTCGGCCCGGTCACGAGCGTGACGGCGGCGCCCCGCCGGAGCGCCTCGGCGGCCACCTCGTAGCCCATGCGGCCGGAGGACCGGTTGCCGATGTAGCGGACGGGGTCGATGGGCTCACGGGTGCCCCCGGCGGAGACGACCACCCGCCGCCCGGCGAGTTCCCCGCCGCGTGCGAGCACCGCCGCGACGGCATCGAGGATGTCGTTCGTCTCGGCCAGCCGCCCCGGCCCCTGGTCGGGCCCGGCCAGGTCCCCGGTTGCCGGCCCGACGAACACGACGCCCCGCCCCCGGAGGGTCGCGACGTTGCGGGACGTGGCCTCGTTCTCCCACATCTCGGTGTGCATCGCCGGGGCCATGACCACCGGGGCGCGGGTCGCCAGCAGGAGGGCCGAGAGGAGGTCGCCGGCCAGGCCGAGGGCGTACCGGGCGATCATGTCCGCAGTGGCCGGCGCGACGACGACGAGGTCGGCCCACCGACCGAGCGAGGTGTGGACGATCTCCGGCGGCGCGGGCTCACCGAACAGGTCCGACGCGACCGGGTGGCCGGTGAGGGTGGAGAAGGTGAGCGGCCCCACGAACCTGGTCGCCGCCTCGGTCATGACCACCCGGACCTCAGCCCCGGCCTGGGTCAGGCGCCGGGCGACCTCGACCGCCTTGTAGGCGGCGATCCCCCCGCAGACGCCGACGACGATGTGCTTGCCGGCGAGGTCCACAGGCGGGGTGGGACTACTTGACGCGGGATTCCACCTCGACCGGGCGCTCGTAGCCGAACTTGCCGTCCGCCACCTCTTCGAGGGCGATGGACAGGGACTTGGCGTGCTCGCCGAGCCGGGAGACCTGGGGCGGGACGAAGTCCCGGATCCCCTCGCCGAGCTGCGAGTAGTACGAGTTGATCTGCCGGGCTCGCTTGGCCGCCAGGATGACGAGCGTGTAGCGGCTGTCGACCTTCTTCATCAGTGTCTCGATCTTGGGGTGGATCAACGTGGGCTCCTTCTCAAGGGTCGCAGGGACTCACTCGCTGCGAGGTGGCGACTAGGGGCGCTGCTTCGCCTTGTCCATTATTTGTAACACCTCTTCGACGGCTTGATCGACTTCGGTGTTGACAACGACCCCGTCGAAGGACCTTTTCTGCCGGAGTTCGTCGTAGGCGTCGGCGAGGCGGCGGCT
>DASPZW010000151.1:0-6630 GCA_035636055.1 Actinomycetota bacterium | reverse complement strand
TAGGGCTGCTTGCCGTTGATGTCGGCGGTCCCGGTCTTGGCTGCGACGCTCAGCTTGTCGAAGGGGAACCCGATGAAGGCGCCAACTGCGGTCCCGAGCGGTTGCTGGACCGCGACGCCCTTGAGGCCCGACTGGATCACGCTCAGCGCCTGGGGGTTCACAGGGAGGTGGCGGGTGATCTTCGGCGTCACCGTCGTCACCGTCTGGCTCACGTCCATGACCTTCATCCCCAGCTCCGGCTGGTAGAGGGTGCCGTTGTTGGCGATGGCCGCGTAGGCATCGGCGAGCTGCAGCGGCGTCGCCAGCAGGTCGCCCTGCCCGATGGCCATCAGGATGGTATAGCCCGGCAGCCAGATGTTGTACGGGAAGGCGACCGGGTTGGCCTTGTGCTCCTTCTGCAGCCAGGCGTCGTCCGGCACCCGACCGGGTTGCTCGCCGGGGATCTCGATGCCCGTAGGCGACCCGAGCCCGAAGTCCCGGGCGAAGGTCTGCAGCTGCTCCCCCTGCCCTGCCCGGAAGCGCTGCCAGAACGTCTGGCCGAAGTTGTAGAAGACGGTGTCGCAACTCTGGATCAGCGCCTGCTGGAGGGAGATGGTGCCGCTGTCGCTCGCCTGCCAGTTCTTGAATATCTGGTTGTAGAGGGTGACCTGGGAGGGACAGGCGAACCCGCCGTTGGGGTTGGCGATGCCCTCGGTCATCGCCGCCGCAGAGGTGACGACCTTGAACGTCGATCCCGGCGGGTACTGGGCCTGGGTCACCCGGTCGATCAGGGGCTGGGCCGGGTTGTTCTGGAACTCTGCGCTGTACTGGGCGCTGGTGATGCCGACGGCGAACTGGGTGGGGTCATAGGTCGGCGACGACGCCATTGCAATGACCTGCCCGTTGTTGGGGTCCATGACCACGACGCCGCCGGCAGGTGCGACGTAATCCCTGTTCGACACCTTGTCGTAGATCGTCCTGGCTTTGCTCAGGCCGTCGACGAGCGACGCCTCGGCGAGGGTCTGGATGTTCTTGTCGATCGTGGTGACGACGTCGTCGCCGGGCTTGGGCTCCTGGGTGCCGAGGATCCCCCGGACGTTGCCGGACGCGTCCACCTGGTACTTGATGAAGCCGTCGGTGCCGTGGAGGTACTGTTCGTACGCGTACTCGATGCCGCTCCGGCCGATTACTGTCCCCGGCGAGTACCCGTTGTAGCGGGCCCCCGAGTTCTTATCGGTGGCGGTCGGGTAGATGCCGACGGTGCCGAGGGCGTGGGCGGCGAAGGACCCGTTGGGATAGTCCCGCAGCGGCTCCTGGACGTAGGACACCCCGGGGAACTCGTCCTGGTGCTCCTCCAGGTAGACGACCTGGTCCTTGGTGACGTCGGTCGCGACCGGCGCCGGCGTGACCGGGCCCACCTGGGTGGTTTGCAGTTTGTCGAGCAACATCGCGACCGGCACTTGGAGCAGCTGGGCGAGGTTGCTCATGGTGGCCGTGCCCTTCGGGGTCAGGTGCAGCTTGTTCTTGGAGTCCGTCGTGGCCACCGAGCTCCGGTCCACCGTGACGACCAGCGACTGTCGGTTGTCGACGAGGACCTGCCCGTTGCGATCGAGGATGCGCCCGCGGGCGGCGAGCTTGGGCACGACGCGCACGAAGTTCTGGTCCGCCAGCTTGCGGAAGCTGTCCACGGAGAGCACCTGCAGGAACCACAGGCGCAGCACGAGGGCCACCACCAGCGACAGGAAGACCATGCCGAGGACCGCCAACCGGAGGTGCACCCGGTCCTGACTCATGATGTTCATGCGGCCCTCCCCGGAAAGACGGCTTCCCCGCGGGGACCGCCCCGGCCAGATCCTGGAGGTCCGCCGGCGACGCGGCGGACCACAGGGTAAGCGAACGGCACGAGCAGGGTGTTGTACACCCCCGTCAGTAAGATCACCTGTGCCACCCGGGCAAGTGGCTGCGCCGGCACCCCCAGCAGCAGGGCGAGCACCGTGTAGAAGGCGGTCCCGACGACGCTGCCCGCAAAGACGCCGATCAGCGGTACGGCGACGCTTGAGGACTGGACGTAGGGCCGCACGGCCCCGACCACGTAGCCGACCGTCAGGTATGCGAGGGCCGACAGCCCCGTGGGAGCGTCGAGCAGGAGGTCCCGCAGCATCCCGCCGGCGAAGCCGGCCAGCGCCCCCGAGGACGGGCCCCGGACGAGGCCGACGCAGATGACCACCACGAGCATGAGGTCGGGCACGACCCGGAACAGGGCGAAATGCGGGAGCAAGGTCGTCTGGATGATGAGCGCGGTGAGGATGAGCAGTGCCGTCCCGACGCTTCGGCGCATACCCGGGCGCTACTGGCCCGGCAGCTTGGCGGGCCGGGTGTCGAGCAGGATCAGCACGAGTTGCAGCTTGTTGAAGTCCACGAATGGCTGGACCGACGCCGACTGGTTGAGCCCGTCGGGAGAGCGGCGGACAATCTTGACGCGGCCAATCGGGATGCCGGGCGGGTAGATCCCTCCGTCATAGCCGGAGGTGACGACCGTTTCGCCCGGCGCCACCGTCGTGGTCACGCCGATGAGGTCGAAGGCGAGGTCGGCCTGCCCGTTCCCGCTGAGCACGCCCGTGTCGCCGCTCGAGGTCAGCCGGGCACCGACGTGGTGCTGGGGGTCGATGGCCAGCAGCACCTTGCTGGACGAGGACTCGACCGAGGTCACCCGGCCGACGAGACCGGACTCCGCCACGACCGCCATCCCCACCTGCACCCCGGAGCTGACGCCTTTGTCGAGGAAGACGGTCCACTCTGCGTTGGAGGGGCCCTCCATGATGACGTTGGCGCCCACCTTGTGGCCGGCGGTCCACGGCTGCTCCTGGAGGAGGGCGAGGGCCTGGGCGAGCTGGCGCTGCATGTCCGGGACCTGGTTCTGCTGCGCCTGGAGGGCCGAGAGCTGCCGCTTCAGCCTGGTGTTCTCGCTCTGGAGGTGGGGGATGCTCCCGATGGAACGGAACACCTGCCCCACCGGCGATAGGGCGTGGCTGACGCCGGACTGCAACGGGGCGAGCACCGACAGCACCTGGTCCTGGACCTTGCGGAGCGGGCCGCCGGATCCCTGGCGGAAGTCGAGCGTCACGACCGTGACACTGGCCGCGAGGAGCGCTGCGAGCACGACCCGGGACCTGCTGGACCTGCGATATGACATTCTGCTCAAAGCGACCTCCCGGCAATTGGGGGAGGCTGCCGGCTCAGTGGCGGCTCGAAGCGATGAGCATCGGCTTCAGCGCCTCGAATTCCTCCAGACATTTGCCGGAACCGAGCACCACGCACGACAGCGGGTTCTCGGTCAGATGCACGGGCATACCGGTCTCGTGCTTCAACCGCTCGTCGAGGCCCTTCAGGAGCGCTCCGCCGCCGGTCAGCACGATTCCCTTGTCCATGATGTCTGCAGCCAGTTCTGGTGGCGTCCGGTCGAGCGTCGACTTCACGGCGTCGACGATCGCGTTCACCGGCTCCTCGATGGCCCGCCGGATCTCCTCCGACGACACGATGATCGTCTTCGGCAGCCCGGTCACGAGGTCACGCCCCCGGATCTCGGCGTTGGGCTCGTCCGGCAGGGGGAAGGCCGAGCCGATCGCCATCTTGATCTCCTCGGCGGTCCGCTCCCCCAACGCCAGCGAGTACTCCTTCTTGATGTAGGCGATGATCGCCTCGTCGAGCTCGTCCCCGCCAATGCGGATCGAGAGGGCGGTGACGATGCCGCCGAGGGAGATCACGGCCACTTCCGTGGTACCGCCGCCGATGTCGACAACCATGTTGCCGGCCGGCTCGTGCACCGGAAGGCCGGCCCCGATGGCGGCGGCCATCGGCTCCTCGATGATGTAGGCGGCCCGTGCGCCTGCGGCGATGGCAGCCTCCTCCACCGCCCGCTGCTCGACACCCGTGATGCCCGAGGGCACGCAGATGACGACGCGCGGCTTGGCGAGCACCCGGCGCTTGTGGACCTTCTGGATGAAGTACCGCAGCATCTTCTCGGTGACGTCGAAGTCCGCGATGACGCCGTCCTTCAGGGGCCGGATGGCCAGGATGTGGCCGGGCGTGCGGCCGATCATCCGCTTGGCCTCCGCTCCCACCGCCAGGATGGCGCCGGTCTTGGTGTTGATGGCGACCACGGAGGGCTCGTTCAGGACGGTTCCGCGGCCGCGCACGTAGACCAGCGTATTGGCCGTTCCGAGGTCCACGGCCATGTCCCGGCCCATGAATTGAAATGCACGATCAATGGGCATCGTCGGCTCTCCTAGCGCGATGGGCCTGCGACGCGTCCAGCCGCAAGCAAACCCGCTGCGGCCGCTGCCTACCCTACGCCAAAGAGCCGAAACGTGTCGGGGTTGGGGGGATAGAACTCAGCCTTCTGCAGGGGCAAGGTCGGGGAAAAAGAGGCCAAGTTCGCGCGCCGCGGCGGCCGTGGAATCTGAGCCGTGCACAACGTTCGAGTCGATCACCAGGCCGAAGTCCCCCCGGATCGTCCCAGGCGCTGCCTTGACGGGATCGGTGGCCCCCATGAGCGACCGGGCCACGACGTGGGCCTGCGGGGCTTCGAGGGCCATGGCCACGACGGGCCCCGAGGTGACGAAGGCGACGAGGGCGTCGTAGAAGGGCTTGCCCTCGTGCTCGGCGTAGAGGGCGCCGGCGAGGCGCTCGTCGGCCTGCAGCATCCGCAGGGCGACGATCTTGAGGCCCTTGCGCTCGACTCGGTGGACGACCTCGCCGACCAGGCCGCGGCGGACACCGTCGGGCTTCACGAACATCAGGGTGCGCTCCATCGGGCCGCATACTAGCGGCTTGAAGTCTGCGTGCCGTCAACGTTTGGTGGATATTCGTTCGCCGCGAACGAATAGACACCAAACCTCGTCCTCGAGCTACTCCATCGGGCCCACGAGGAGGGTCCGGGCGTCCCCGACCGTCGAGAGGGAGCCGGTCACGACGACCACGCCCTGCGGCCCGGCCAGGCGGCGGGCCGTCTCGAGGGCGTCGGGCAGGTCCGCCACCACCTGCGCCTCGAAGCCCTGGGCGGCGGCCGCCTCGGCGAGGCGCTCGGGAGCGGCAGCCCGCGGGTTTGAGTTGCGGGTGAAGATCGTGTGGGTGGCCGCCGGCAGCAGGCCCTCCAGGATCCCCACGATGTCCTTGTCCTCGAGGATCGAGACCACGAAGGTCCGTTCACGGCGGCCGAAGGTCTCCTTGAGGGCCTGGCGGAGGACCTCGGCCGCCTCGGGGTTGTGGGCCCCGTCGAGGACCACCAGCGGCTCCCTGGCGACGACCTCCATCCGGCCGGGGGAGGTCACCGCCCCCAGCCCCGCGGCAACGGCCTCGGGGTCCAGCGGGCGGCCGAGCATCTCTTCGCAGGCGGCGATCGCAAGCGTGGCGTTGAGGGCCTGGTGGTGGCCGAGCAGCGGCAGGAACACCTCGTCGTAGACGCCGCCCGCGGGGCCTTCGACGGTGATGAGGCGTCCACGAAGGGCCAGTTCGTCGGTACGGAGCCGGAAGTCCCGGTCCGTCAGCACCAGGTTGGCGCCCACGTCCGCGACCGTGGCAGCGACAAGTTCCGCGACGTCGGGGTCCTGCACCGCCGACACGACGCGGGCCCCGGGTTTGATGATGCCGACCTTCTCCCTGGCGTTGTCGAGGGGCGTGGGGCCGAGGAGGGCGGCGTGGTCGACGGCCACGTGCGTGAGCACGGCCACGTCGCCGCCGACGATGTTGGTGGCGTCCCAGGCGCCGCCCATGCCCGCCTCGTAGATGCCCGCCCCGACGCTGTGGTTGGCCATCCACTCGAAGGCGAGGGCGGTGGTGAGCTCGAAGTAGCTGACCGGCTCGCCGGCCTTGTGCTCCACCAGGTCGACGAACGGCAGCAGGTACTCGACGAGGCCCGCGAACTCGTCCGGGGCGATGTGCTCCAGCGAGATGGCCCCGTCCTCGGTCGGCCCTGCCAGGAGGTATCGCTGGCGGATGCTCTGCAGGTGAGGGGATGTGTACACCCCCACCGTCAACCCGTGGGCGGCCAGCAGCGTCCCGATGATGCGGGCCGTCGAGGACTTGCCGTTGGTGCCGGCGATCTGCAGCGTGGGGTAGGACCGCTCCGGATGGTCGAGGAGGTCCGCCAGGGCCTCGATGCGGCTGAGGTCGGGCCGGATGCCCTGGCCCCGTGCCTCGATCAGGGCCCAGGCCTCCCGGTACGAGACCGGGGCAGCAGGGATGCCGGGCACCTCCGGCGTGCTAACCGCCGATCTCCCCCAGCTGTGCCCGCAGCTTGTCCTCGGTGGCCATCGCCTCGTCAAGCTTGCGCTGCTCGTCCGCCACGACCTCTGGCGGCGCCTTGGACCGGAACTGGCCACTCGCAAGCTTGCCCTCGAGCCGGTGGATCTCCGAGCGCACCTTCTCGAGAGCCTTGGCGAGGCGGCTCCGCTCGGCCTCCAGGTCGAGCAGGCCTTCCAGCGGGATCACGATGTCGACCGGGCCCGCGACGAGGCGGGTGGCCGCCCCCCCATCGTCCCCCGCTCCGCCGAGCGAGACCTCCTGGACCCGGCCCAGCGACGCAATGGTCGCCTGCTGGCGGCGGAGGGAGTCGAGGACGCCGTCGGTGGGGGTGGTGAGGTGGACGCGCAT
>DASPZW010000150.1:0-2027 GCA_035636055.1 Actinomycetota bacterium | reverse complement strand
CGTGTCGAGGATCGACGTGGCGCTCGCGCTGCTGACGATTGCCCGCTCGGCGATGACCCCCGGCGAGATGGGCTCCGGCGAGCCGTCAACGATTGCGAGCACCGCGGCCGCCGAGGCCGAGAGGTCGAACGTGGCCCTGGCGCGGCGGTTGATCTCGGCCAGCAGGCGATCGCCCGTCCGGCAGAGGTTGATGTAGCACTCGGTGGACAGGGGGTCCGCCCCCGGGAACTCCTGGGCGAAGTCCGACTCGACGTCGGGCGCCGTGCCCGACGGGGCGGCCGCGCCTACCAGCTCTCCATTGGGCGGGGGGTTAGGCAAGCATCCCTCCTGTTATTCGGCTGGTGGACCGCTTGGTGGACCGCTGCCGCTGATATCCATGAGCGGAAGGTCAAGGCGGAGCCGGATGCGCGCGGCGTCGCCGAGGTTGGCGTCGAGCCACTCGTGGTTGAGCTCCATCCCCTCGAAGTCCTTCCAGATGCGGTCGTCGTTGGCGCAGCTGTAGTGCCGGCAGATGCCGGGGCGGTCGGCATAGACGCCACAGAAGCCGGTCGAGCGGTCGTTGTGGGTGCAGTAGCCGTCGGAGTCGTGCCGGATCATGTACGGGAAGCCGATGTCGAACCGCACCCTGCCGGCATCGACCTCCTCGGCCGTCAGGGCGAAGTGCAGCTTGCAGCAGACCGCGTGGCAGACATGCATGCGCTCGGCACAGTTGACCTCCACGGCCGGTTTCGGCGGGCCGGTGGGGTTGCGGAGGGCGAAGGATGGCCACTGCACCGGGGCGGGCGCCTGCGGATCCGCCCCGTCGGCGGCCTGCGACGGCACGCCCGGCGCCTGGGGAGCGGGGGTGGCGAGTTCGCCGTCGCCGACGATCCCCTTGTCCCGGAGGAGGTCCACCAGCTCGTGCAGCTTGGCTTCGATCCCCGAGGCGCGGGCGGCGACCCTGTCGAGGGAGGCGTGGTTGAAGAGGCTACCCCGCTCGATCTGGAGGGCGAGCTCGTCGACGGCGTCGAGCGGCCCGCCGGTGGTGCCTGGAAGCTCGTCAGCGTCGCTCATGGCCCTCCAGTATGGCGGGCGCGAGGCACGGGAGGCACAATCGGGCGATGGGCCTTGCGGAGATTGCCTCCACATCGGCGGCGGTGGCGGCAACCTCCAGCCGCCTCGCCAAGATCGACCTCCTCGCAGGGTGCCTGCGGCCGCTGGGCGCCGGCGAGGTGCCGATCGCCGTCGCCTACCTCTCGGGGGAGCTGCCGGGCGGGTCGATCGGTGTCGGCTGGGCGACGATGCGCAACCTGCCGCCGCCCGCTCCCCCGCCGGGGGCGGTCGGCCTCGAGGAGGCCCAGGCGACCCTCGAGAGGATCCGGGACGCCTCGGGTGCCGGCTCCCAGGCCCTCCGCCGGGCCGAGCTGTCCGCGCTCTTCGGCCGCCTGACCGAGCCCGAGCAACGGTTCCTGGTCGGCCTGATGTCCGGCGAGCTGCGCCAGGGCGCGCTCGTGGGCGTGATGGTCGAGGCCGTGGCCCGCGCCGCCGCGGTGCCGGTCGCCGACCTCCGCCGGGCGGCCCTGGTCTCCGGCGACCTCGCCGCCGTGGCCGGCGCGGCGGTCGCGGCGGGCACCGCTGGCCTCGCCACGTTCCGGCTGACGCCGGGCAGGCCCCTCCAGCCGATGTTGGCCCAGACCGCAGCCGGCGCGGCAGACGCGCTGGCGAAGATCTGTCCCGCGGGGGTCGAGTGGAAGTTCGACGGTGTGCGGGTCCAGGTGCACCGGTCCGGCGCCGGCATCGCCGTCTTCACCCGCAACCTTGCGGACGTGACCGACCGGGTGCCCGAGCTGGTCGACGCCGTCGAGGGCCTCCCGGCGACGACCTTCGTCCTGGACGGCGAGCTGATCGCCCTCCGCGCCGACGGTCGCCCCCGACGGTTCCAGGAGACGATGGGCAGGTTCGGCAGCAGGGTCGAGGTCGCCCAGGCCCGCGGGGCCGTTGCACTCACTCCCTTCTTCTTCGACTGCCTGCATCTCGATGGCGAAGAC
>DASPZW010000149.1:0-2974 GCA_035636055.1 Actinomycetota bacterium | reverse complement strand
TCGCCAACGTCTCGCACGAGCTCCGGACCCCCCTCACCGCGATCCGGGGCTACGCGGAGGCGCTGACCGACGGGACGGCCCAGGACGACAACGCGCGGGCGGAGGCGGTCAAGGTGATCAGCGACGAGGCCGGGCGCCTCGAGCTGCTGCTGCGCGACGTGATGGACCTCGCCCGGCTCGGTGCCCGGGAGCTCCGCCTCGTTCCCAGCGAGGTCGCGCTGGCGACCACCTTCCAGGACGCGGTCGCGGCCCACGGGGGCCGCGCGGCCGAGGCTGGGGTGTTCCTCGTGAACCGCTGCGATCCCGCGCTCTCCGGCATGACGGTGGTGACCGACCCGCTCCGGGTACGCCAGATCGTGAGCAACCTCGTCGACAACGCCCTCCGGGTGACGCCGCCCGGGGGCACGGTCAGCGTCGGAGGCCGCCCCACCGGGACCGGGGCCAGCACCGAGGTGCTCATCGAGGTCGCCGACACCGGCCCCGGCATCGCCGCGGCGGATCTGGCCCACGTCTTCGAGCGCTCCTACCTCTGGGGCAAGTCCCGAAAGGTCCTGCCCGTGGGAACCGGGC
Organism: Actinomycetota bacterium; assembly: GCA_035636055.1. Classification (GTDB taxonomy): domain Bacteria; phylum Actinomycetota; class CADDZG01; order JAHWKV01; family JAOPZY01; genus JAOPZY01. The sequence continues at coordinate 2,404 of DASPZW010000149.1, read as the reverse complement.
TGGGGCTGGCCATCGTGCGGGAACTGGCCGTCGCCCTCGGCGGCCGCATCGAGGTGGAGAGTGAGCCCGGGGAGGGGACGACCTTCCGGCTGTACCTCCCCCGCAGGGGTTCTCCCAGGAGTTAGGGGGCCGTCGGCTCGGGACCGGTCTTCAGCTTGTACTGGTCGATGTAGGCCTGCACCTGTTTGGGATCGTACGTCTGACAGGTCTGCAGGCGTCCCCACGTGGTCATCCCGACGGTGCCGGTCGGCAGATCGGGGTAGTCGATGACGAGCACCTTCTCCTGGTCGGCGAACTGCCGGATCGAGGCAAGCTGATCGGTGGACAGCCCCTTGTACCAGATGTCCACGTACCCGTGCTCCAGCGAATGGACCGCTTCGTAGAGGTTGGGCTGGTCCTTTGGGTTGGAGGACAACGGCGTGTCGTAGACACCTTTCGGCAGTGGGTTCGGATAGTGCTTGCCGCCGGAGGGTGGCGAGGTGCTGTAGGTGACCGTGACCCCGGCGTTGATCTCCTGGGGAGTCATGTGGTCGCGGCTCAGCGGGCCGGCGGCATCGGTGGCCTGCACGTCCGTGCACCCGGCCGCTTTCGACAGGGTGGCAAAGGCGGCCCTGGCGTGCTTCGAGTGCTGGACGGCTAGGAAGATCCCGACGGCGGCGAGCACGGCAATGCCGCCGACGATGGCCCCGTTGCGGATCTTCCGCCGGCGCTCGGCAGCCGCCTTGCGACGCTGCAGCTCGATTCGCCGCTCCCGGGCCGCCGTGCGGGCCTCCTCCCGCTTCGCGGCGGACTCGGCGGTCGGGCCCTTGGCCGGGACGACGGGGGCCTTCCGGGCAGCCGGCGACTTGGGCGGCGCTGGCTTTGGCTTGTCCGTGGCCGGGGCGTCCGCCGTCACGGCCGGCGTCTCAGGCGCGCCGGCCGGCGTCTCAGGCGCGCCGGCCGGCAGCGGGGCATCTGTCGGCAGCGGGGCATCGGTTGGTGCGCCGACTGGGGTTCCGGCGGGCGGGGTCGCTGGCTTCGGTGCCGGGGGCCCGGGTCCGCCCGACCTCGGGGCCTGCGGGGAGCGCGGCCTGCCACCTCCCGCTGGACGCACCGACGGGTTCCGGCCTCCGGCCGGGCGCTTCTTCTGGGGCATCGGGCTATCCCTTCTCTGCAGCTGCGGGACTCGCCGGCGGGGGCGTGTAGGCGAGCAACGAATCGATGTCCGCCTTCAGTTTGGGCCGTGAGACGGCACCGAGGATCCTGGTGCCCGATCGGTTCCCCTGCTCGCTGCCCTGCTCGAAGGCGAAGAAGCGGAACTGCGTGTCGATGAAGAATGTCTCCGGCACGCCCCGGACCCCGAACTTCGTCGCCAGGTCGCCGCCGGTGTCCCGCACGCTCGGGTAGGTGATGCCGTACTGCTTGAGGAAGGCCTGGGCGTCCTGCTGGCTGTCCTCGTAGTTCACTCCCACGACGCGCACCCCTTCGGACTGGTACTGCTTCCACGTGGCTTCGAAGTCTGATGCTTCCTGCTGGCAGGGGACGCACCAGGACGCCCAGAAGTTGATCACAACGGGCGACCCCTTGAGGTCGTTACTCGAAAGCGTACCTCCCCCCACCAGGTCGAGGCTGAAATCGGGGGCCACGGACCCCTGCTTGGCCTTCGGCGCCTCGGTGCGGATCAGCCCCACCGCCAGCACGCCTATGAAGAGAGCGGGGATCACGATGAAGGCGAGGACCCGCAGCCGGCGGCGCACCTTCGGCGAGAGCGTCCTGGGTGCCGGCCCAGCCGCATCATCGTATGCGTCGGGTTCCTCCACCGCCCCCCCAAGCCTATGCGACGAGCGGGTTCAGGACCGTCCGGGCCTGCCCGGCCGTGAACCCACCTTCGAACCTGGCGACGATGACACTATTGCGGTCGATGACGAAGAGCCAGGGTTCGGACTGGATGCCCCACTCGACCAGGGTCGGGCTCAGGATCTTCTGCTCCAGTGTCTGCGACTGGTCGTTCAGGAAGACCTCCGCGTGGACGAAGTTGACCTTGGCCCGGAGTTCGTTCTCGACCGTGAGCAGTTCGTCGACGCTGGGGCCGCAGTTGCGGGACGCGCAGTATGCCGGCGTGGCGATGACGAAGGCGGTCGGCTTGCCCGAGGCGAGGGCCTGGCGCAACGTGATCTGGTGCATGTCGCAGGCGGGCTTGCGGGTGCAGATGGGGCTGACGCCGCGGGGGTTGTCCACGGTCGGGGTGTCGCTCGGGATTGCCTTGTCCCCCGGCAGCTTGGTCGCTGCCTGGGAGCGGTCCCGCACCTGGACCAGGGTCGTGGCGACCTGGCGCGGCGCGGCGGTCGTCTCCACGATCATCGTCCAGACCCCCGGCTGGTCGAAATTCACCTGGAGCCCGTTCAGGCCCTTGCTGACGGAGGGA
>DASPZW010000148.1:0-2218 GCA_035636055.1 Actinomycetota bacterium | reverse complement strand
GTGCAGAGGCGCGCGCGGAGGCACCCACAAACTCGGCCTCCGCCTTGGCCCATCGCCCGGATAGCGCGCCGTTGGCCCAACGACCATCCAGGTCGACCCACGCACCGCCAGCCGGACCGCCGGGGCCGGCGCTGATCGCAGCCAGGGCCAAGGCAACGGCAGATTCCGGCAGCGGTGCAGCGGGATCGGGCAGGAGCCATTCCCCGAGCGACCTGCCCCCGGCTGCAGGGCCAGCGAGGACGGTGTCGAGCGTCTCGGCATCGAGCAGTGCGCCCTCCGGCGTGACCAGGGCGTCGAGGAGGCTTGCCGCCTCGAGCGCCGCCTCCAGGCCCGCGCGCTCGACCGGGGTGATCGAGGGACGGAATTCGACGCAGCGCCACAGGCCGGCGCAGCCGTCCGGACGGTGCTCGGGCCGGCCCGCTGCCGGCGCGGGGGCATCGTCCCGCTCGGCGGCAATCGTCTCGCGCCGTGCGGCCAGCGTTGCATGTTCCTCGGCCAGCCTCCGCACCTCGGCAACGGCGTCGGCACGCTCGGCCGCCAGCGCCTCCCTGGCCGGGGCACAGACACCCCGAGCGATCACACGGACCGCGGCATCTTCGCCTCCGGCGGCTAGGACCGCGTCGAGGGTCTGGCGCCCCAGGCCGTCCGACAGGGCAAGCCGGGCCGCCACGTCCAGCGCCAGCGATGTGACCCAACCCTCGACCGCCGCGGCAAACCCGGATGCAGCCTCCCCTACCGCCTCCGATGCCTGCAAGGCAGCCGCCTCCGCCTCCTGCCGGATCCGGTCCGCCTCGGCGGCCCGGTCGTCGGCTGCTTGCATCTCCTGCCGGGCGCGACCCTCGACGCCGGCCGCTGCCTGCACCGCGCGGGCCAGCTCGGCCCGCCGGTCGGCGGCGCCCTCGAGGGCCCGCCGTGCCCCGCGGGGGTCCGCGAGCAACTGCGCCCGGTGGGCCGCCACGACCTCGGCGAGCCCGGTCTCTGCCGCCCGCCGCTCGAGCCGGCCCGCCAACTCCTCCCGGCGGGCAGCCGCTTCCTCCGCGTCCCGGAGGGCCTTGGCGCTGTCGGCCTCAGCTTCGAACGCGTGGCGTTGGTCGGCCCCGGCACGGCCGTCACTGGTGGCGGCCACCTGCTCGGCCTTGCTGGCGGCCTGTTCCACCAGATCCAAGTGGTGCACCTTGGACAGATCCAGGCCCTCCAGGTGGCCACTGAGGCGCGCTTCCTCGGCACCCAGTTCTGCGCGCCGGCGCTCGACGCTGGTGAGCTCGGCGTCGGCCTCCGCCAGCGACTCTCGCTGGAGACGCTCCACACGGGCGACCTTGTCGAACTCGTACTGGGCATTGGCGACCGCTTTCGCCCGCAAGTGGGCCTGGACCTGGGCGTAGTGCCTGTAGGCCTCCAGGAACGTCTCCAGCTCGGCCCGCGCACGCACCAGGACCTCTAGCTCGGTTGCGTCGGCATCGAGCCGGGCGAAGCCCTGGGCAAGCAGCTCGAGGCGGCCGCGCTCGAGTGGGGGCAGCGCATCAGACAGGACACCCGCCAGTTTGGTGACGTCGAGCTTCTCGGACAGCTTGGGCCTCCGGAGCTGCAGCAGGAGATGAACCAGGCCCTCGAAGCGGTCTGGCCCAAGGCCGAACAAGGCCTGGTCGACCGCTCTGCGGTGGTCCCGGGCGTTCGTCGAATAACGTCCCCGGCCGTCGAGCGCCTGCTTCAAGCGGTCCGGTGTCAGCAGGCGCCCGTCGGGAGTGACGAGTTCGAGGTCCGCCCCGATCCGCTGCGGCGTGACGGCGAACCAAGGATCAACCCGGCGTTCGGCCCCCCTCGTCGCCCGCATGCCGACGATGCAGGTCACGAAGTGCTCCTGTCCCTCAGTGTCGACCCGGCCGAACTCTAGCCAGCAGTAGCCAATCTCGCTGCGCCTGGTCTCGTCGAAGTCGATGAGGTTCCAGTACATAGTCTTCGACCGTCCCCCGAACGGATCGAGTCGCTCGGGCCGGGTCTCGCCGTCAAGGACGAAGGGCAGCAGCAACTCCAGGGCCTTGGACTTGCCCGCCGTGTTCGGGCCACGCAGGATCAGCCATCCGTCGGCAAGCCAGAACTCCTGGTTGTCGTATTCCCAGACGTTCCGGATGCCCGCCCGTAGCGGGCGGAAGCGCTCGGATGCCGGCTGGGGAAGGCCACGGGTTCCGACGGCCCGGACGGTGCCGATGCTGCTCATAGG
>DASPZW010000147.1:0-11151 GCA_035636055.1 Actinomycetota bacterium | reverse complement strand
GTCCGTCCGGGTCCCGGACCCCGCAACGTAAACCCCGGCAGCCCCAGCCCAGGCAACTCAGCCGCCGGCAGCCGAACGGGCCCCCATAGCGTTCCGCAGCACGCCGATGCCCTCGATCTCGAGCTCGACGACGTCGCCCGGGGCCAGCTCCCGGCCCAGGTCGAGCCCGCAGCAGCCGCCCGGCGTGCCCGAGCCGTAGACGTCACCTGGGCAGATGTCCTCGGCCGCCGAGACGTAGGCGATCATGTCGCTCCAGCGCCAATGGGTCTGGGAGGAACGAGCCCGCCCCCATTCCTCGCCGTTCACCCGGCACACCATCTCGAGGTCGGGCTCAGCCCCCACGTCGTCGGCGGTCACGATGCAGGGACCGAGGGCGTTGCAGAAGTCCTTCCCCTTCGCCGGCCCGAGCCATGCGGACACCTCCTTGGCCTGAACATCCCGGGCCGAGAAGTCGTTGAAGATCGTGAAGCCGAAGATGTGGTCCCCGGCCCGTTGCCGGGAGACATCCCGGCCCGCCCGTCCGACGACCATCGCCATCTCCAGTTCGAAATCGAGCCGGCCGGCGTAGGCCGGCCAGGGGCACACGTCATCGGGGCCGATCACCTGGCGGTGGTTGCCCTTGTAGTAGACGGGCGCCTCGTACCAGTAGGGGGGCACCGGCGTCCCCCGTCGCTGCGCTCCCCGCACGACGTGGTCCTCGAACCCGAGGAAGTCCCGCAGCGATGCGAGCCGGTCCAGGGGGCACAGCCAGCGGAATCCCTCCGCCCCCACCTCCACCCGGGCCTCGGGCGGGGCCACGCCTGCCGCCTCCGCGGCCATCGTCCATACGGTTGAGCCCTGTTCGATGAGCAGCAGAGTGGAGCTCTCCTCCACCAACCCATCCTGGGCCGCCCGCCACGCCCGCCCGAGATCGACCGCGGGACCAAAACCAGCGGCGACGGCGAGCCTGGGACGATTGCCCGTGGCCGACGACGCATACCGGAAGACGCGCATCCGGGTCCGATGCTACTCAGATGCCACTCAGTCGAGCAGACCCATCCCCCGGGCCCACGAGGTCTCGTACTCGGCCCACGCGACCGCCTCGGCCTCCGGGGACAGGACCAGCGGTCGCCGCGTCTCGACCATCACGGCAACCTCGTCGGTGCGAGTCTTCGTCTTGGACGCCTCTATGGCAGCCGGCTGGGGCCCGTGGTGCAGGCCTTGCGGGTGCAGGGTCATGAACCCCTCCCCGATCCCCGCCCGCGAGAAGAAATTGCCCGCGTGGTAGAAGAGGACCTCGTCGGCGTCGATGTTGGCGTGGTAGAAGGGCACCTTCAGGACGTCAGGGTCCTCTTCGAGCGGCCGGGGGACAAACGAGCAGATCGCAAAGCCGTCGTTGACGAACGTGGCGTTCGCCGACGGCGGCATGTGGTAGCGGGGCGAGGTCACCGGGCGGTGGCTGAGGATGTTCAGCCTGATGGGGCAGAGATCGCCCTGCCACCCCACCACGTCGAGGGGGTGCCAGCGGAACCTGAGTGAGGTGGAGGCGCCATCGCGCCTGACCCGTACCTCGAACGGGCCCTCCTCGTGGTGGGGGTCGGGTTCCGGCACGTCGAGCACCCCGGGGTCGAACTGGGCGTGGCGGCCCATGATGCCCCGGTCGGGGAGCCGGAACTCCCCGCTGCCCTCGATAACGAGGAAAAAGCCCTCGTCCCCCCCGTCCGGCACCAACCGGTGGGTCGTCCCCTTCGGGACCACGAGGTAGTCGCCGGGCTCGTAGGCGAGTGGGCCGTAGTCGGTCTCGAGCACCCCCCGGCCGCGGTGGACGAAGTAGCAGAGGTCGCCGTCGGCGTCCCGCAGGAACCAGGGCGTCGACTGGCTTCGCCGGGAGACGAAGAGCCGCACGTCGTCGTTGCCGGCGACCAGCACCCACCCGCCGTCCGCGTCCACGAGGTCCTCCGGCTTCATCTGGTTGAGGTCGAGGGCGCGGGGCCGGAGCGGGCCCTCGATGCCAACCCACGCGGTCGGCGGGTGCAACCGGTAGAGGTGCGAAGACCGGCCGAAGAAGGTCTCCCGCCCATGCTCCTCTTCAAAGGTGCCCTCGGGGATCCCGACGTGGGCCTGCCGGGCCGCCGTCCCCTTCGACCAGACGGCATCCATCAGAGATTCCCCCTCATTGCCTGCTCCCGTTCGATGGACTCGAAGAGCGCCTTGAAGTTGCCGGCTCCGAACCCCAACGAGCCGTGCCGCTCGATCACTTCGAGGAAGAAGGTCGGGCGGTCCTGCAGGGGTTTGGTGAAGATCTGCAGCAGGTAGCCGTCGTCGTCGGCGTCGACGAGGATCCCGCTGGCCCGTAGCGCCTCGATCTCGCCCGAGACCTCCGGGACCCGGTGGCGCACCTCCTCGTAGTAGGTGTCCGGCACCCTGAGGAACTCGACGCCTCCCGCCTGCATCGCCGCGACCGTTGCCACGATGTCGTCGGTCCGCAGGGCGATGTGCTGCACGCCGGGCGATCGGTAGTACATCAGGTACTCCTCGATCTGCGACCGGCGCCGGCCCGTCGCCGGCTCGTTGATCGGCAGCTTGACCTTGCCGACGCCGTCCCAGAGCACCTTCGACATCAACGCCGAGTACTCGGTCGAGATCTCGCTGTCGGAGAAGTGCCGCATCTCGGCGAAGCCCATGACGCGCTCGTAGAACGACACCCACTCGTCCATCCTGCCGAGCTCGACGTTGCCGACGACGTGGTCGATCTGGCGGATCCCCAGCCCGAACGTCTGCACCGGTTCCAGCGGCCTAAAGCCTGGCATGAATGGGCCGGAGTAGTCGCGGCGGCAGACGAAGGTGTGGACGGTGTCGCCGTACGCCGCGATGGAGGCCCGCACGACCTTGCCGTGCTCGTCCTCCAGCACCTGCGGCTCCGCCACGCCGTGAGCGCCGCGCTCGACGGCCAGCCGGTACGCCTCCTCGGCGTCGGGGACGGAGAAGGCGACGTCGTGGACTCCGTCCCCGTGGAGCCGCACATGCTCCGCGACCGGGCCCTCGGAACCGAGGCCACCGGTGAGCACGAACGTGACGTCGCCCTGTCGAAGGCACCACGAGACCCGGTCCCGGCTCCCCGTCTCGAGACCACGGTAGGCCACCGGGGCAAAGCCAAGCGAGCGGTAGAAGTGGGCGGCCTGGGTGGCGTTGCCGACGTGGAACTCGACGTGATCGAAGCCCAGGATCGGGAACGGATCCACGCCGTCAGGGCCGGGCGTCCGGGGTTCCCGGAAGGGCTCGTGCCCGGCGTCAGGCAGCACGGCCCACCACGTGGTCGCTCCAGAGCCCGTCCCAGAAGGCCTTGACGCCGTCGAGCATCTCCAGGGCGCCCTGGAAGAACTTCTCCTGGTCGAAGCCCGGCATGTTGAACGCCTGGGCGAGCTCGTCGGAGGTGTGGGCGGCGTGCTGATCCTCGATCTTGTCGTGCCAGATCCAGAACCCGAGGGGCAGCATCGGGCATTCCCGATCCTTGAAGATCCTGAGCCCGGCGATGAGTTCCTTCCAGAACCCGGCAGCTGCCCAGTGCTCCACCGCGAATGAGGCGCCCTCGGCAACCGAGGCATCCTCGGCCCCGTAGATGCGGAGCAGCTCGTCGCAGAAAAAGCGAGTGCTCGGCGTGGCGTGCCGGCGCTTCCCCATCTCCCCGAAGCTCAAGCCGAGGGGCTGACCGAAGCTGAGCAGCCATTCGAAGTGGGCGGCGGAGAACCGGAACGTGCTGGCATCGACGCTCCCCTCGGTTCCGATGAGCTCCGGGTCGAGGGCGGCGTCGGCCACCTGCGCCCGCTCTCCGGTGGGACGGTAGATGACGCCGAGCTCGTTCATGAGGATCTCCTTGCCGGCCCGGTAGGTGTTGAGGTCCGCGGCATTGATCACCTTGCGAAGCTGGGCCTCCACGAACTGGTGGGAGAACACCGAGAACTGCACCGCCAACTGGCGGACCTCCTCCCGGGAGGCCTCGCCTTTGGCGAACCATTTGGTGTAGGTGTTGTTCATCACGACGGGGTGGTTGAAGACAGCTTCCTCGACGCTGGTTCGGAACGACTCGAGGTCCAGGTCCATGGCTCGTTCCCCTTTCGGGCTCGTCAGGGCAAACCGTCCTACTATTGCAGCACCACCGGATCAAGTGGTCAATAGTCAGGCCCTTGAGCTATACAATCTGCACACTGAAATGAGAAACGAGTGACGAGAATGATCAACGCCACCCCCCCGCTGGACTCCCTTGATCGCCGCCTCATCCGGCTTCTGGCGGACAACCCCAGGATCGGCGTCATGGAGATGGCCCGCCAGCTCGGCGTAGCCCGAGGGACGGCGCAGTCGAGGCTCGACAAACTCATGGAGAGCGGGGTCATCAGGGGCTTCGGCCCCGACGTCGACCCCAGCGCGATGGGCTACGAAGTCCTCGCCTTTGCGATGATCGAGATCGCGCAGGGCCGCCTCGACGACGTGGTGGCCCATCTGCGCCGCATCCCAGAGGTTCTGGACGCCTACGCGACGACAGGCCCGAGCGATCTGCACTGCCGGCTGGTGGCGCGCTCCAACGACCACCTCCACCGTGTCGTCACGAAGATCCTCGAGGTCCGCGGCATCACCCGGACAACGACGGTGATCGCCCTCTCCGAGCAGATCGGCTACCGGGTCATGCCGCTCGTCGAGGCGGAACCGTAGCCCGACACCGAAGCGGCCGAGCCGCAGATCCTGTACCCTTTGATCGTCCCGTCAGAAATGACGAGGTCCAGTGTGGCATTGTCTCCGGGACCCGGGCCGATGTCGTCCATCGTGATCCCAGGAGACAGGCATGCCGGAATCTCCGGAGCATGTTGGGAACCAGGTAACGCCACGGCCGGCGGCCGGGCTCCCGCCCCCGCCGGGCGACCACGACGGCCAGTTCAACCGGCGGAAGACCGCCAAGACCTGGAAGATCTATGCGGCGGCAGGTGGCCTTGCCGCGACCCTGTACATGGCCGTCCCGTCCTGGAGCGGCAAGGGACCGACATTCACCATGATCGGGCTCTCCTCGGTGCTGGCCATCCTGGCCGGCGTGCGATTGAACCGGCCGAAGCAACGGTTGCCCTGGTACCTCTTCGCCGGAGGGATGGCGACGTTCGCCGTCGGGGACGCCTTCTACTACACCCTGCCGAAGCTCCTGCATCGCAGCCCCCCTCCGTTCCCGTCCATCGGCGACTTCTTCTACCTCCTGGTCTACCCGTTGCTCATCGCCGGTGTGTTGCTGCTCATCCGGCAGCGGAACCCTGGCAGGGACGCGGTGGGCCTCATCGACGCGCTCATCGTGACGACGGCGGTCGGACTGATGGCGTGGGTGTTCCTGATCGTGCCCTACGCCCGGGACCCCACCCTGACGCTGGGTCGCAAGCTCGTTTCCATCGCCTATCCGCTCATGGACGTCCTGCTGCTCGGCGTGGCGGCGAAGCTGGCGCTGGACCGCGGCATTCGCCGGCCCTCTTTCAACCTGCTGATCCTGAGCATGCTCTGCTTGCTGGGCGCCGACACGGCCTATGGCCTCATCGTGCTGCACGGGACGTACCACACGGGCAGCCCGCTCGACATCCTGTGGATCGCGTTCTACGTGGCATGGGGCGCAGCCGCTCTGCACCCTTCGATGCAGACCCTGTCGGAGCCGGTGGCGAACATCGACGCCAGCCTGACGGGTTGGAGGGTTGTCCTTCTCGTCGCGGCCACGCTCGTGGCGCCCGCCGTCCAGATCGCCGACGACGCTCTCGGGTACGCCCCCATCGTGCTCGTGGCCGGCGCCGTGGGCATTGTCTTCCTGGTTGTCCTTCGCACGGCTGGCCTGATTCTCCGCTACGAGGGCTCGCTGATCCGCGAGCGGGCGTTGCGGGAGGCGGGGGTCGAAATGGCTGCTGCCGGCAGCCGGGTGGAGATTCTCGCCGCCGCCCGGTCGGCGGTGCAGACGCTCGTGGGCAAGGGGGACGTGGTGCACCTCTTCCTGGTTGACGCGTCGGGAGAGATCCTCCCGCTCTCCCTTCTCGAAGCAGCCCGTGGCAGGGCGTCGCCCGTCTTCGTTGCCGACCTCCCCCCCGCGACGAGGAAGACGCTGGGGCGGCGTGAGTGGAGCACCGGCGACGCGGTCAAGGCGGTCGGGACGACGTTGGGAGCGGGGAGCGGTGGCGCGTCGATGTCGATGTACCCCTTCATCGTCACCAACGACCTCCGTGCCCTCGTCCTCGTGAGCGGCGAGCGTGCCCTGCCGGGCGCCACGGCGACGAGTGTCAGCGTCCTGGTCTCGCAGGTCGTCCTCGCCCTCGAGCGCGAGCAGCTCGCCGAGCAGATCCACCGGCAGAGAAGCGAGGCGCGCTTTCGCAGCCTGGTCCAGATGGCAACGGATGTGGTGACCGTCGTCGCGGCGGATGGGCAGGTCCTGTACCAGAGCCCTTCGGTGCAGAGAGTGCTTGGGTATCCCCCGGAGGGCCTGATGGGCACGTCCCTCCAGTCGCTTGCCCACCCGGACGACCTCTCCACGGTGCTGGCGATGATCGCACCCACGGATTGGGAGGGGCTGAGCGACGCTGTCGAGTGGCGCGTGCATCACGCCGACGGTACGTGGCGGTACTTCGAGACCATCAAGACGAACTTGCTTGGCGATCCGAACGTCGGTGGGCTCGTCCTCAACAGCAGAGACATCAGCGAGCGAAAACGGGCTGAGGCGGAAAGGGAGCAACTGCAGGGCAGGCTGCACCAATCCCGACGCCTGGAGGCCATTGGTCAGCTTGCCGCGGGAGTGGCCCATGACTTCAACAACCTGCTGGCCGTCATCCTCATGTACGCAGACTTCGTGACGAAGCGGGTCGGAGTGAAGCCCTGCGCACCGCCCACGGACCAGGACCTCGCCCAGGTCAGCGCGGACACCGAGAAGATCCGCATGGCGGCCGAACGTGCAGCCGGCCTGACCCGTCAGCTATTGATCTTCGGCCGGCGCGACGACGTGGAGCCCAAAGTCCTCGACCTGAACGACGTCGTCGTCGACCTGCAGGAACTCCTCGGACGCACGATCGGCGAGCACATCCAGCTCCAGATCAATCTCGCCCCGGCGCTGTCCGCCGTGCGCATCGACCCGAGCGCGATCTACCAGGTCGTGATGAATCTCGTGATCAACGCGAGGGACGCCATGGCAACCGGGGGCACGTTGAGGATCGAAACCGCCAACGTCGAGCTCGATCAACCGATGGTGTGGGGATCCGACCTCTCGATCGGCAACTACGTGAGCCTCAGCGTGACCGACACCGGGTGCGGTATGGCGCCAGGCGTCGTCTCACGGGCCTTCGACCCGTTCTTCACGACGAAGCCCCCGGGTGAAGGCTCAGGCCTCGGTCTCGCAACCGTGTACGGCATTGTGAAGCAGGCTGATGGCGACGTCCGCCTGTACTCCGAACCGGCTCGCGGCACCGTGGTCACGGTCTACCTCCCGGCGGCTGGTGAGGTGGTCCCAGCTCCCGTGGCCGAAGCCGCTCCGTTCCCGCAGCAGGGGAGTCACACCATCCTGGTGGTCGAGGACGAGCACGCGGTCCGCGAGGGCATCTCCCGGTTGCTCACCGACCACGCCTACCGCGTGATGAGCGCCCGCGACGGAGCGGGGGCCCTGGAGATGGTAGCCGAGTTCGATGGCGAGATCGACCTGCTGTTGACGGACCTCGTCATGCCGGGGATGTCGGGCCGGGAGCTTGCCGAGATCCTGCTCCATGTGCGACCCGATATCGGCGTGCTGTTCATGTCGGGATACCCGCAGGGCCTTTCGGAGGAATACGCGCCAACGGTCGGCGGCGTCCTCTCCAAACCCTTCACGGAACGTGGGTTGCTCCAGGCCGTGAGCGACGCGATCTCCTGGCCCGAGGCAGGTGAAGGACCGTGACAGCGTCCAGCGGGGCGGATCTCAGCGCCGGGAGCATCCGGGTTCTGATCGCAGAGGACCAGGCGATGTTCGCTGAGGGCCTCGTCCGCCTCATCGCCGCCGAGCCGGACCTGCACGTCGTCGCCACCGTCGACTCGGCCGCCGAGGCCGTCCTGGCCGCTCGTACCCACGAACCTGACGTCGTCGTCATGGACTACCGGCTGCGCGGGGGGGACGGCGTCACGGCAACGAAGCAGATCAAGAACGAACGCCACCAGACCCAGGTGGTCATGCTGACCGGATTTGCCGACCCCTCGGTGCTGATCGCCGCCATGGACGCCGGGTGCTCGGGGTTCCTGACCAAGGATCAAGCCCTCCCGGAGGTTGTCAACACCGTTCGCCGAGCCCATGCGGGAGAGGCAGTGGCCGATCCCTTCGTGCTTGCCAGCATCCTCCCGCGACTGCGCCGCGAGCCGGGAGGGGGAGGCTCCGCACTGACCGCGCGCGAGCGGGAGATATTGATGCAGACTGCCCAGGGCCGAACGAGCCAGGACATCGCGGATCAGATGACGCTCAGCGTGCATACCGTGAGGAACCACCTGCAGGCTGTGATGCGAAAGCTCGAGGCTCATTCGAGACTCGAAGCAGTGGCCAAGGCGGTCCGGCTCGGCCTCATCAACCTCGGCTAGTCCACCGGCACGGGATCCCAGCCCGGGTCCTCCTCTCGTGGCCCGCTCCTTCGGAGCGTCCCACGAGCCCCGCATAGAAGCCAGGGGGGATGCGCGGCTCATCCGGCTCCGCTGTGTTCCGCCGGGCTGCTACTCCCCCCTGGACCCTCTGGGCACGACCGTTGGCGTTGCGGACCATGCCGAGGAGTTCGTCCACAGAGAAGGGCTTCACGAGCCAGCCGCAGGCCCCGCTGGAGGAAGCGGCCTCGGCAATGCCCGGGTCATCCAGGGTCGACATCACGACGGACTCCACGCCGAGGAGTGCCGAGCTCACCCACTGCACCAAATCGTGGGCTCGCTCCCGGGGGAGGCGCACATCGATGAGCACGACGCCATAGTCCCGAGCCAGCAACTCATCCCGGGCTGCGGCCGCATCAGGGACCCCGGTACAACCGTACCCGGCGTCGTCGAGAACGAATGTGAGGAAGTCGCGCATTGCGACGTCATTGTCGACGACAAGGACCGAGTGTGCCCGATGCGTGCTCGTGCCCATCCGCTCCTTCTTTTTCAACATTTGTCTGGGAACCGTGACTGGGGACAGTCCTGGGCCCTGCGGCCACCGCAATGATCCGTTCGGGCGACGGTGTTGCCTATCGTTGGGGATCTGTTCAGATGATCGGTCGTATCCCCCGCGGATTGAGAACAATGACGGGATATGACTACCCGAGAACCCTCCTTCGTGGCGAACGGGACAAGCGCAGGTGACTACCGGGCGTGGCTGCGGATCTGCGACATGTTGCCCGAGTGGCCCTTTTCCGGGCACCCATTCCCCCAAATATCGGCGCACAACTACTCGGAGTAACCAGAAAAGAACGCTGTTCCACGTCATCGTCCATCGGGGTTGATTCACCGATAACTTCTGTAGTGGCCCACCACAGTTGTTGTCCGACCCATTGCACGGATTCAAGGTGGCCGCAGAGCCATTGTGCCTGCTGGTGCCCGCTTGATTCCCGCCCCCCGAGAGGAGAACGTGATGCGTTGTGTTCGAGTTGGACGTCCCCCAATTGGCGTCCCAATTGGCATTCGGATCGGCCTTCGGATTGGCGCCCCGATTGCCGTGCTTGTCGGCATCCTGATTGGCGGAGCGATCGCCCTGGCAGCCATTCCCGCCGCCGCGGCACCTGCCGACAGGGCGGCCGATGGGAGTGTCACGGCCCCCGCCCCGGCGCAGCCCGCCGGCTGGCCTCCCTCGGTCGCAACCCTGGAGGATCAGATGCTCGCCAAGATCAACGCCCAGCGGGCTGCCGTCGGAGCCCCAGCGGTGCAGGTCCAGCCGTGGGCACGTACCGTGGCACAGGCGCACTCCCGGGACATGGTGGCGGCCGACAACCTCTTCCACAACCTGGCGGGGTACATGCAGGTGGGACGCCAGGCCATGGGGGCCACCGAGCTCGGCGAGAACGTGGGCATGGACAGCACCCTCGACTCGGTCGACGCCCTGCTGTACAGCGACCCACCCCACCGGGCGATCACCCTTGACGCCCGTTTCAACTACGTGGGCATCGGGATCGCCCTCACCGCGCAGAACTGGGTGTACCTGACGGAGGACTTCTCGCAGATCCCCGGTGGGGCACGCGCCGCAGCGCCGGTCACGCAGGCGATCGCACCGCCGGCAACGACCGCCGTGGCGAAGGCCGCCCCGAAGGCGACTGCCTCGACGAGCCACCCGGCGGCCGTCCTACCGGCAGCGCTGGTCCGCCCGGTCCCCGCTGTCAGGTCAGTGGCGCCACCGGCGGCGACCCCCTCCGCCGGCGCCGCGCCGGTGGCTGCCGGCGTCTCGAGCCCCCCCGGTGAGGTGCCGGTGCTCGCGGCCCGCCCCGTCCGCCACGGGCCGACGCCCAATGCCGGCGTGGTCATGGCGGCGGCCATGGTTGGCCTGGTCACGGTGGGCGGGGTCGGATGGCGCCTCGCTACGCCCAAGGCGTCTCCCCCACGGCAAGGTTGGCGCCCGACCGGCCGGAGATAGGAGGAGACCGGAGAGAAGAGGCGAGCCAACACCAAATCGAGGGGTGTTCCTGGTTGGTTCGTGTGCTCGGGGTAACTCCGACAGAACTGACTACAAAAGATGGTGCGCATGGAGCAGGGCGACCGTATCCCGATCTCCGATGTTGAGAGCAGAGACTGATCGCAAATCCAGCATTCCAACGACGGAGCCTCCATGAGCGTCGCGACTGCACCACCAGTTGCCGTCAGGGCAACACTGGTGGCGCCGCTACGGCACCGCAGGTTCCTGCTGCTCATGACGGGGATGACCGTCTCCCTCCTGGGAGACGGCATCTTCCTCGTCGCCATGGCCTGGCAGGTCTACCTCATCTCGAACGCAGCGACTGCGCTCGGCCTCGTCGGCATCGCGATCTCCGGACCTCAGGTGGCCTTCCTCCTGCTGGGCGGCGCCGTGAGCGACCGGATGGACCGCCGGAAGGTCATGCTCACCTCGGATCTGGTTCGGGGGGCAGCCATGCTGGCCACCGGTGCCCTGACGGTCACCGGCCATCTCCACCTCTACCACCTCTACGCGCTCGGGGGGGTCTACGGGGC
>DASPZW010000146.1:0-3779 GCA_035636055.1 Actinomycetota bacterium | reverse complement strand
CACGAGCAGGTTGAGCGAGTCCTGCAGCGTCGTGCTGAACGCGACCTTGTTGGAGGTGGCGGTGATCACGTACTCCAGGAGTGGCACGGCATTGGACTGGGCCTGCACGAACATCGGCTCGACGTACAGCAGCGAGTTCGCCAGCGGCACGACGAGCAGGTTGCCGAACGAGACGTTGGAGCCGAGCTGGCCCAGGAGGGTCTTGGCGGAGGAGATGTCCTTGTTCTCGTTGATGCGGGCATGGACCTGCCCCACGCCATCGACGAGGGCTCCCGGCGGGAAGTGCAGGTCGACGAGCGTCTGGCCGCCGACACTCGGCGAGGACCGGGCTGCGATCAGCGAGATCATGTTCTGTTTGTTCTGCGGGTTCATCGGCAGGACCAGCTCGTAGCTGGGCTGGGTGTCGCCAGGGAGCAGCATCAGGACGTAGTAGGGCTGGATCTCCTGGCCGTGGGTCGATGCGGTCGTGACCGTGGTGGGGGCGTTGGGGTCCGGCGGGATGGACCAGACGTCGCCCTGGGCGAAGAAGGTCGCCGAGTCGGTGACGTGGTAGCGCTCGTACACGAACGTCTGGACGCTGAACATGTCCTCGGGGTACCGCACGTGCTGGGCGATGGCCGACGGCATCTTGGCAGGGTCGGAGAAGAGGTTGGGGAACGCCTTCGCCCACGACTGGATGATGGGGTCGCTGGGGTCCCAGGTGTAGAGCTTGATGGTGCCGTCGTAGGCGTCGATCGTGGCCTTCACCGAGTTGCGGATGTAGTTGTTGCTGCCACCGATGCTGGTGATCTGCCCGAGGCTCGTGGTCCTCGTCGTGCGGTCGGTGAAGTCCGTCGCCTCCGAGTACGGGTACATGGGGGAAACCGTGTAGCCGTCGGCGATCCACACGACCTTGCCGTTCACCACGGCGGGATAGGGATCGGTGGCCCAGTGGATGAAGGGGGCCGCCTTGCCCAGGCGTTCCTGGATCTGGCGGTAGTACATGATCTTGGTGTCCTTGCCGACCAGGTTCGAGATCAGGACGTTCACGTTCTTGAACCGCCACGCGTACATCAGCCTGGAGAAGAACCCGGAGACGGGGACCCCGCCCTTGCCCTGGTAGCTGGCATAGACATCGCCCGTGGGGGTGGAGTAGTCGAGCTCCGCCTGCTTGGAGTCCACCAGCGAGTAGTTCCCGAACTGCCCCTCGCCGAAGTAGATGTCGGGTTGGGTGACGTTGAGCTCCGCCACGGTGGACGTCGGCGGGATGTTCTCCACCAGGAACACGGGCTGGCCCTCCGGGGTCTTCTGGTTGGCGGGACTGGTCACTACCCCGTAGCCATGGGTGTAGATGAGGTGCTGGCTCTGCCAGCTCTGTCCCTGCAGGTTGGACGTGTTGAGCTCCCGGGTCGACACCAGCACCTGCTGGAGGGACCCAGCGATCGAGTACCGATCGGGGTTCACGTCGAGGAAGGAGTAGTAGGGCCGGATCTCCTGGAGGGTCTGGTAGGCGGTCTGCAGGGTGGCCGGATCCCACAGCCGGATGTTCTGCAAGGTCGGGCCTTCACTGGCGATGACCTGGGGCGTGATCGTGCCCGTGTCGGTATAGGGCTGGGACGTGACGTTGATCCCGTAGGCAGCCCTCGTGGCCGTGATGTTGCGCTGGATGAACCGCGCCTCGTGCTGGAGCTGGGCGGGCGCGACCACGAAGCGCTGCACCACGAACGGGTACACGCCGGCGGCCAACACCGAGGTGAGGAACCAGAGCCCTGCGCCGGCGATCGGCAGGTACCAGCCCCGGACCCGGATGTTCACGAGGAAGAGGACCGCCCCGATGATGGAGATGACGACCAGCAGCCGCAGCGCCGGCAACTCTGCGTGGATGTCGGTGTACGAGGCCCCCGTGATCCTGCCGCGCGTCGAGTACAGCAGGTTGTACTCCCCCAGCCGGTAGCCCCATGCCCGTAGGAGGGCGATGAGGCCGATGAGGACCGAGAGGTGGGCCTTCACCTGCGGCGTGACCCGCTCGGCGGCGGCCTGGGGCCGGATGCCTCCGGTCAGGTAGTGCGCCCCGGCAACCACCAGCGTGATGACAATGAGGGCCGCGAATGCCCACCCGTAGAGGAACCGGTAGAAGGGCAACCGGAAGACGTAGAAGCTGATGTCCCGGTTGAAGACCGGGTCGACGGAGTGGAAGGAGACGCTGTGCAGGGCCAGCACGAGGCGGTCCCACAGCGGCGCGGCACTCAGGCCGAACAGCAGGGCGAGGAAGGCACTGCTCCCGCCGGCGATCCAGCGCATGTACGGCATGGCGGCACTGCGGTAGCGGTCCAGCGGGTCGTTGGGATCCACCGCCAGGCGGTAAACGGGCATGAGCCTGGCCACGATGAAGAGGTTGGCGAGGCAGAACAGGAAGAAGATGACCCCGAGGCCGACGCCTAGGAGGACCTGGGTCCGCAGGATGGTCCAGAACACCGAGGTGAAGCGGACCTCCCGGTACCACTGCAGGTCGGTGTAGAGGCGGACGATCGTCGAGATGGAGATGATGAACAGGAAGATGATCCCGGCGACGCCCAGCAGGATGCGACGGTTACGTCTCCGCAGGGGCAGCCGCTGAACCATGAGGGGCAGCCTACTCCGTGGCGGCGACCACAGTGCACGTACAGCCGCCGTGGGCGGGCGGGGCCAGATGCCCACTGGGGAACGACGTATCGACGCTCACGACGCCGGCCGCGGCGTTGATGCGGCAGGTGTTGCGAGGGCAATCGGCTTCGTCGGCGGAGAGGGTCCACCGTTTGCCGGGCCCGTGCGTTTCCCGCCACGCGTCGAGCATGCCGTGGTGGAAGGCGGCGTAGACGAGGCCCTCCCCGAGCAGCTCGGTCCGGACGCCTTTCCAGACCCGGTAGACATCACCGGCTCGCTCCGAGATGGTGGTCGCCGTGTCGCCGGCGGCCAGCCTCGGCTCGACCATGCGTCCGAGATCACGCCGCAGCGCCGCCACCACCTGCTTGGCGACGAGGGCGCCGACCACGTCCGGCGGTTCCCCGAGGGACAGGCCACCGCCGGCTTTCCGGCCGGCAAGGAAGGCGGGCTCGAGGACGGGGCGCATGCCTTCGACGAACCGCTCCACCTGGACGGCGGCGGGAAAGATCTCGTCCTCGAACGTGCCCCGGCCCCGGAAGCGCCGGATGCGGTCGAGCAGGTCGTTCTGGTCTTCCTGCAGCAGCCGTTTCAGGCTACGGCCGGCGAGCAGCGGCGAGTCGCCGAGGGCCGCCGCACGCACCGCGAACGGCCCCGCGAGGGCCGGGGTGGGCTCTTGGATCGCAACGACCTCGACCGGCAGCGCCCCTTGCAGCGCAAGGACGTCCGCCAGCGGGAGGGCTTCATACGACGAGGTGCCGTTGGAGGCAGGCGATCCGTTCGCAACGGGCGGGGGGGCCTCCCCGATGGGCGGAGGGGGCTCCCCAGCCGGGACCGGCGGCGTCGCAGCGGCCGGCGCATCCGCCGGGGCCCCCGCATCGCCCGGGCTGGGGGCGATCGACTCGCTGGGCTCCAAGGCTTCGACGGCCGCCTCTGCCCGGATCAGTTCCGGGGCGGGGGCCGAGGCCGGTGCCGGGCGAGGGGCCTCCTTCGGGCCACCCTTGCGGGCTGCGACGGTCTCGGGAACGTCCACCGGCGTCCGGAGGCGCAGGATGATCTCTTCCAGCCGGCGGTGTACGTCTTCGATCTGGTTGGCGAGGATGGTGCGGGCCTCACGGAAGCGGCGCAGCTCCTCCTCGGCCACCCGGCGTTCGGAGGCG
>DASPZW010000145.1:0-3802 GCA_035636055.1 Actinomycetota bacterium | reverse complement strand
GGGACGCTGCCACCACCTGGACCTTCTGGGTCAGGACGATCTTGAAACCAAGGGTGGGCATGAAGCGGTACGTGAAGAGGGCGCTCGCCACGGCGACGCCGACGAGCACCAGCGCAGTCTTGGCCACCCGGGCACTGGCCTTCCCGGGCAGGAGCAGCCAGGCAGCGAGGGCCGCTCCGAGGAATGGCAGCACGCCTGCGGCCGCAACCAGTGGATCCGAGGCGACCCCGGAGCCCGCGATGAACCCCACGGCGAGCACGCCGGCCGCCACCAGCCACCGGGGAGTCTGCTCGGGCAGGGTGGCCAGGAAGACGAGCGAGGCACCAAGCAGCATCCCCGCGAACCACGTGGGTCCCCGGAAGGCGAAGTAGGTGTACAGCAGGAGCGGGCTGACTGCGATCCCGATGCTGAACGTGAGGATCCCCGCCGCCTTCCCGGCCGCCCGCCGGGAGGCCCAGGCCATGAGCACCACGCCGGCCAGGGACAGGCCGATGGAGAGGAACTCCCACAGACCCCGGTGGAACGGAAGGCCCTTCGTCAGCAGGTCGAACATGAACGTGGAGTAGTACGAAGCGAAACTGACCCGGGCTACCCCCCCTGCGTGGTGTGCCACGTCGCCGGCGATGAGTGGGATCGAGGCCACGTCGCTGTTCCAGAAGACGCCCACCAGGATCGACCGGTAGTTCGCCGCCAGCACGAGCAGGTACGCGGTGGCCCCGGCGAAGGGGGCGATGAGCGCCATCCGCATGACCTGGGCGTAGAGGGTCGAGGCCCGGGACCTGATCTCTCCGAGGGCAAGACGAGCCTCAGCCACAATGCCGTCTCCGAGCCGAGGGGCGAGGGCGGGCAGCCGACAGTGGGTCCCGGGCGAGCATGCGAGCAGAGTACAGGCTGCGCCAGGGGAGGTCCGGTATTCCCCCCGGGCTCGTACGGGGCCCGGACAGGCCCGCCCCGGGCCTATACTCCTGGCGATGCGCCTTGGCGACCGCAGTCGGGCAGGAGCGGACGCGGGGGCCTTGCAGGGCCGGCACCGGCGGGCACGGAGCCCCGGCCCAGCCCACTCCTCACCTCCGCCACTCCTCGCGCGCTTCGCCATCCTCGGGCCCCTTGCTGCCGCCGGCTCCTACCTCCTCCTCTTCCTCTTCAACCTCGACCGGTTGCGCCGGGCGACGTTCCTCAACAGCGACGTCTCCTCGATCCCGCTGCTCACCCAGGACATGCTGCGCGGCGGCCCCAGCTCCGCCCATATCGGGGTCGCCTCGTACGCATCGACCTTCTTCTTCGGCTTCGCCACCCGATCCCTGCCCTTCCACAGGACCGTCTGGGAGCTGTGGTCCCTCGGGCTGTCCTGGGCTGCGGCCGGTCTGCTCGCCTGGGCGACCTGGCGGGTCGCCGGGAAATGGCCGGCGATCCTGGCGGGGGCGATCGCCGTCTCGGCCAGCCCGATCGTCATCTACAACTACGCCGGGCTCCGGGGCCCGACCTGGTTCACCGGGGCGTTGCTCCTGGCAACCCTGGTCCTGCTCGCCACCCTCCCCGCGGGTGGCCGCTGGTGGCCCAGTGCGGCGGTCGTGGTTGGGGTCGGCATCGCGGCGGGCATCAACCTGGCCTCGGACCCGCTGTTGGCGGTGAGCGGCCTCGCGCCGTTCGTCGCGGCAGCGATCGGCGGCGCCCTCCTCCTCCGGCGCCGCTCCGGCGTCCGGGTCCTCGTGGCCGCCGGGGGCGTGGCCCTGGTCATGGTGGCCAGCGCGCTGCTGACCGCCCGCGCCATGCACGGCATCGGATTCCAGACCTTCAAGAACGTGCCGCTCGGCGTCGCCGGGGCGTCCCAGGTGCGGGCGAACCTGGGGATGTTCGGCCACGGCCTGCTCGCCTTCGCCAACGGAGAGTTCCCGAAGCCGGCCGGTGGTCTCGTCTCGTGGGCCGGATTGGCCTTGGCCTTGCTGTGCCTCTTCGCCCTCGCCGCCCCCCTGCGCCTCGTTGGCGCGCTGCGCGGCACCCCTCGGCCGCGTTCGGAGTCCCAGACGCTGGCCCTGGCGCTCTTCACGCTCTTCTGGGCCTTCACCGTGCTGGGCGTCGGGGCGGCTTTCCTGTTCAGCGACCTCCCTGTGGGCGGCGTGGCCTCGGCCCGATACCTGGTCCCGCTCTTCTTCGCGATCGCCGCCGGGGTTGGCCTCTGGGGCGATCTCCCGTGGCCGAGGACCGCCGCGGCGGGCGTCGTGACGCTCTTCTGCCTCATGAGCATCGGCGGGCAGGTCGTCTTCATGCGCAACCTGCAGACGCCCATGGTCGGGATGCAGGAACCGCAGCTCGCCGCCGAGGGCCCCGCCCTCGTCTCCTTCCTCGAGGACCACGGGCTCACCCGGGGCTTCGCCGGCTACTGGGAGTCGCTCGGCCTCACCTGGAGCAGCGGCCTGAAGGTCCACATCTATCCGGTGCTCGAGTGTGGGGTGCCCCCGGCACGGTCCCTTTGCCAGTACCCGATCAATGCGGTGAGTTCCTGGTACCGGCCGGTCCCCGCCACGAAGACGTTTTTCCTGGTCTCCCACGCCCAGCGCATCCTGGGCGAGCCGGAGTCGCCTCCTCCCACGTACCTCGGGTCCCCCAACGCCGAGTACCGGGTCAAGGGCTTCACCGTCTACGTCTACGACTACGACGTCGCCGCGAAGCTAAAGGCGCCTTAGGGTGCCGCGGCGTCCTGGACAGGGAGGACGCGGTCTTCCCGGAGATTCGACCGGCGCCGTGCCCAGGCGATGGAGGGCCGCTCGATCAGCACGAAGGACGCCCAGCCGGCGAGGAGGGATCCCGCCAGGGTGAACCCGAACATCCGGACGAAGGAACCGGTCGTCTGGGCCGGGGTCCAGTGCAGGGCCACCAGGGCGAACTCGATGAACAGCAGGTGCCAGAGGTACGCCCCGTAGCTGATGTCCCCGAGCCACCGGGACACCGGGTTGGCGAAGGGTGACTGCGCCCACCGGGGCGCGAGGGCAGTCGCCAGCAGCAGCACGGCGAAGCCGAAGGCGATCGGCGTCGTCGACGACCAGTGGTCGAGCGCCCCGGCGGTCCCGGTCATGTCCCGGTGGCCGGCCAGCTCCATGCCCACGATCATGCCCCCCAGGGCCGCCACCTGGACGGCCACCAGCCACGGGCGGCCGGCCACGCGGCTGCGCCGCATCCGGACGAACAGCCAGGCCGCCGTCATCCCGAAGCCGAAATGTGCGAAGTAGGTGGGGATCTGGGTGACGAGGATGAGACGGGCCAGCGCCGGCGCCCGCAGCCCCGCGAGCGGCGGCGTGGGGATCAGGAGGTGAGCCGAGCCCACCCTCCACAGCGCGGCGATGACGAGGGCGATCCCAAGGCCCACGAAGGGCCGGCGGCAGTACCGGACGGCGATCAGGGGCAACCCCATGTAGAAGAAGACCTCGATCGACAGGGTCCAGAGTGCCCCGTTGACCCCCAACCCCTCGGCCAGCACGAGGGCATTGCCCAGGCTGTGCTGCAGGAAGGTCGTGTGGAGCACCACGTTGAGGGCGAGGTCGTGGCGGGTGAGGGCGGGATTGGCGTGGCCCCGGGTGAGGAACAGGAGCAGCGCCAGCGTGGCGCCGAGAGCGATGTAGTAGGCGGGGAGGATCCGGGCCGCCCTTCTCAGTGCGTACGAGCGCACGTCCGGGAACCTGCCGCGGGCCGCGACGGGCAGGAACAGGAGGAACCCGCTGAGGACAAAGAAGAAGTCGACCCCCATGTAGCCGGAAATCAGGACGTTGCGGGCGATGTCGGAACCGAGTCGGGGCAGCCCCGCCCC
>DASPZW010000144.1:0-2780 GCA_035636055.1 Actinomycetota bacterium | reverse complement strand
CGGGCGGGGTCGAGCAGCGCGAGTTCGAGGGCCACCAGGGCGCCGTAGGACACGCCGACGAGGTGACTGGCACCGACCTCCCGCAGATCCAGGGTCCCTGCCACGTCCCGAGCCTGCAGGCCCACGGTGACCAGGCCGGCGTCTCCCCCGGGCGAGCGGCCGTAGCCACGCCGGTCGACGGCGATCACCCGGTAGCCGCCCTGCACCAGGGGCCCGAGGTTCTTGGCCCACGCCGGCCCCGAATGGAAGACCCCGCCGTGGATCAGCGTGACGGTAGGGCCGGCCCCCCGTTCGATGGCCGCAAGCTCGAGGGTGCGGTCGCTCACGCTTGGAGTATGGCAGGCGGCCGGATCGGCCCTTGGTTCTCCTCTCGCGCGTAGGGCCGGAGATGGTCGGAGGCTCACCTCGCCGTAGACCGCCCTAGACCGTGGGCCGCCGTAGAATGGTGGGAAGGCCTGGAGGCTTGGATCCCCGGGACCAGAAAGGAGTGCGTCATGCCCGACCTCCCGCGGAGCCCCGCACGGACCACGGTGCGCGACCTCGCTCGCTTCAAGTCGGAGAGCCGTCGGTTCGCGATGCTGACGGCGTACGACTTCCCCACCGCCCGGCTTCTCGACGAGGCGGGCATCCCCGTCCTGCTGGTGGGCGACTCGCTCGGCCAGGTCGTGCTCGGCTACGACACGACACTGCCAGTCACGATGGACGAGATGCTGCATCACTGCCGGGCCGTCGCGCGGGGCACCCGCAACGCCCTGCTGATCGGCGATATGCCTTTCGGCAGCTATCAGGTCTCCGTCGAGGAGGGCATCCGCAACGCCAGCCGCTTCCTGAAGGAGGGCGGCATGCACGCCGTCAAGATCGAGGGGCCGAACCTGGAGCTGACGCAGGCCCTCACCGAGCGGGGCGTGCCGGTGTTGGCGCACCTGGGCCTGACACCGCAGTCCGTCCACGCGCTCGGGGGCTACCGCGTCCAGGCCCGCAGCGAGGAGGACGCCCACCTGCTGGCGGGCCACGCGATGGAGCTGCAGAAGGCCGGGGCCTTCGCGCTGGTGCTGGAGGCCGTCCCCGCGGCGGTGGCCTGGGCCGTCACCGGGGCCCTCGCCATCCCGACGATCGGCATCGGAGCCGGGGTGGGCTGCGACGCCCAGGTGCTCGTGATCCACGACCTGCTCGGGTACGGCGGGCCGAGCCACGAGGGCGGGCCCAAGTTCGTGAAGCGCTACGCCAACGTGGGCCAGACCATCATCGACGCCGTGTCCTCGTTCCGCCACGACGTCGAGACGGGGGCCTTCCCCGACGAGGCCCACTCGTACTGAAGCGGCGTCCCTGGGACAAGCCCTATGGGAGGCCCTACGGGAGGCCTGGGGTGCGGGTGGAGCGGTAGACCCCGGTCCAGGTCGTTGTCCGGGACAGGTAGCCACCCTCGGCGATCTGCGGGTCGGCGATCCCGAAGTCTCCGGTGTAGTTGGAGTAGCACTGCCCCGTGTTGGGGTTGCAGAACGGCTTGGCGGGCTCGATCTGGCTGCCCTCGTGCCATTCGTTGTAGCTCGTGATCGTCACGATCTCGGGCGCCGCCGCGATGGCGCCGATCCACATCGAGTCGTAGGTCGCTCCCCCGAACCGGTCCCGGACCGTCGAGATGGACGTGGCCCTCGTCCCGTCGAAGCCGGGGGCCACCGACGGGGCGCACTGCAGCCGGTTCGCCCGGGCGAGGGCGCAGAGCGGGCCGAAGTCCGACCCCGAGAAGTTGATGGGGTCGTACGTGTAGATGCCGTCGAACCCGCCCAGGAGGGCGAAGTTGACCAGGCCGCCCTGGCCCGCCTTGATGTAGGACGGGCTGCCGTTGGCGAACATGGTGATCGTGGGGTTCTGCGCCCGGATCGCCGCCCAGAACGAGGAGTTGAGGTTGGTCGCCCGGTAGGCATAGAAGACACTGATCCCCCTGGCTTTCAGGTAGGCGACATCGGCAGGCCCCGTCGTGCTCCGGGAACCGTAGGGCTCGAAGTGGATCGCAACGTCGAGCCCGTGAGCGGCGGCAGCACGCTGGATGAACGGCAGGGCCTGGTCCTCGTAGCTGCCCTGACCCCACCACGACACGATGACCTGGTTGACGCCGGCGGCGGCGATCTCGGCCATCTGCGGATCGACGATCGCGGTGTCGGTGCTCGAGTAGGCACCTCGCAACGGGTAGTACGAGGCGCCGATGTCGAACGGCGGCGTGTGGCCGCCCTGGTCCCAGTGGCGCCACCCCCCGTTCGCCGTCGAGGTCGGGGTCCCGTACCACGGGTAGTAGAAGACGCCGACCTTGCCCGGTCCGGTGTTCGGGACGCCCGTGATGCCGATGATCGGCGCCCGGAGGCGCAGGCCGCCGGCGCTGCCGAAGAACGTGGCGTCGCCGTAGGAGAAGATGCCGCCGTCGGCGGCCGTCAGCCAGTAGCCGAGACCACTCGGCGTGGGGGCCATCCCCACGACGGTCTTGACCGCCGGGTTGCCGGCGACGCTGCCGTAGAAGGCGGCGTCGCCGAACGAGAAGATGCCGCCGTCGGAGGCGACGAGCCAGTAGCCCTGGCCCGTGGGCGTCGCGGCCATCCCGACGACGGGACGGTTCAGCGGCGTCCCGCCCATGCTGCCGAAGAACTGGGCATCACCGAACGAGAAGATGCCGCCGTCGGAGGCGACGAGCCAGTAGCCCTGCCCGGTGGGCGTCGGAGCTGCCCCGACGACCGGGCTGTTCAGCTTCATGTCGCCCGTGGAGCCAAGCAGCGGGAGACCGAAGTTGA
>DASPZW010000143.1:0-5676 GCA_035636055.1 Actinomycetota bacterium | reverse complement strand
CCGAGCGTTCCAAGCGCCCCCGTGCCGCAGCCGGGTCGCCCAGCGCCACGAGGGCCCAACGCCGCCACCGCGACGTCGGCGCGGTCACCTTCCTCGCGTTCTGTCTCGGCGACCTGGTGGATGTGCTGGTCTCGCTCCATGACCTCCCGGCGGCCCGGGCCGTCGCCGACGAGATCGCCGGCATCGCCGCCCGCTTCCGTCTGCCTCTCCTCGACGGTCTCGCCGCGCTGACGCGCGGCCTCGTCAAACCAGCGGGGGCCGCCGTGCAGTTCGCGCTCGCCGCATCACTGGCTGGAACCTGCGGCGCCCGTGTACTTGAAGCACGGGCCCTCGAGCTGCAGGGGAGTGCCGCCGGCGCCGACGTGGAGACGTTGCGCCGCGCCGCCCAGATCTACGCGGCCCTCCCCGCCACCGTCTCCCAGCAGCGGGTGCTGGCCGCTCTGAGGGCGCTCGGAGACAGGGGAAAGCGGGCCGCCGCGGCGACCGGGAGCCTCACTGCGCGCGAGGCAGAAGTCGCCCGCCTGGTCGCCGGCGGGATCAGCTCTCGGGAGGCGGCCGAGCGCCTGCACATCAGCGAGCGGACGGTCGAGACACACCTGGCCCACGTCTACGGCAAGCTCGGTATCTCGACCCGCAAGGAGCTGACGCTGGCCATGCTGGACTGACAAGCCCCGGCGGTCGAGCAGTTCACCAAATACGTACCGGAATGCGTACCCCTCCCTGATGACGCGGCCCTGCCCGGCACGGATGATCGCAGCCAGAACGCACCCCCAGGAGAGGAGGGACCTGCGATGAGCTTCAAGGTCGAAGGGGACTACTTCGAGGCCTGCACGTGCCGGGCGAGCTGCCCGTGCATCATGTTGAGCCCTGCCACCGAGGACACGTGCGACCTGGTGCTGGCTTGGCACATCACCGAGGGCCAGAAGGACGGCGTCGACCTCGGTGGCCTGAACACCGTCATGGCCATCCGGTCACCCAAGCAGATGACGGACGGCAATTGGGTCGCCGCCGTCTATCTGGACGACCGTGCGACCGGCGCGCAGGAGGAGGCCCTGAGGGCCATCTTCACCGGGGCTGCGGGCGGGCACCTCGCGGCCTGGCGCCTCTTATCGGCGAGGTGACGGGCATCGAGCGTGCCCCCGTCGCATTCACGGTCGAGAATGGGTCGCGCAGCCTCAAGGTCGGCGACCTGGTGGAGGCAGAGGTTTCCCAGCTGACCGGCATGGACGGGTCGAGCCCCATCACCATCAGCAATCCGCTGCTGGGGGCAGTGACGCAGCCCATGCGCCAGGCCAAGTCGTCCGCTCTCCGCTACGACGGCTTCTTCAGCTTCTCGACGGAAGGGCGGAACGCCTTCATCGCCGACTTCGCGTACCAGGCCTGAGCGCCATGGCACTTGCAGCGCCCATCCGCCGCACCGGCCTGGCGCGATCGCTGATCGCGGTGCCGGTGGCGGCATGGGGCGTGGCGGTCGTGGCGGAACTCTCGGGCCGGGGCCTTCCACCACGACCACCTGCTCGGCGGCGGGCAGTCCCCGTGGCTGGGCATGCCGGCCTTCCTGGTCGGGTGGCAGCTCATGGTGGCAGCCATGATGCTGCCATCGGCCATCCCGATGCTGGCCGTCTTCGGGCGCGTCTCGGCCCGCGACGAACGGCCGGGGGCCGCACGGGCCGCCTTCCTCGGCGCCTACCTGCTGGTGTGGACCGCCTTCGGTGTCGTGGCGTGCGCCGGCGACGCGGTCCTCCACCGGCTGGTTGCGGCGGCGCCGTCGGTGGCGGCCCGGCCGTGGCTGATCGAAGGCGGCGTGCTGGTGCTGGCGGGGCTGGCGCAGTTCACCGATCTCAAGCACCGCTGCCTCACCCAGTGCCGCACCCCATCGGCTTCCTCGCCCAGCGGTACCGGCCTGGGATGCGCGCCGCCTTCGCCATCGGGCGGTCGCACGGTCTGTTCTGCGTCGGCTGCTGCTGGGCGCTCATTCTGCTCTCCTTCGCCGTCGGTCTGGGGAGCCTGGTCTGGATGGCCGAGCTGACGGCCCTGATGGTGGTGGAGCGAGCCGTCCCCGGTGGGGACCGGGTGAGCCGCCCGCAGGATTCTTCCTTGTCGCCTTGGGCGCCCTGGTGCTTGCGCATCCGGCCGGCCTGGGGGCGCTGCTGAGGATGGCCTGAATGGTCGCGTACTGGGACACCGTCATCGTGGGCGCCGGCTCGGCGGGCTGCGTTCTGGCGGCCCGCCTTTCCGAGGATCCTGCCCGACAGGTGCTGCTGCTGGAGGCCGGGCCGGACTAGCCGACGGTGGCGGATCTCCCGCCGGAGCTGCTCGGCGCCGGCGCACCCGCCTGGACCCACGACTGGGGATATCGCAGCGAGGCCGGTGCGCTCGGCAGGCCGATCGACCTGAACCGGGCCAAGGTTGTCGGCGGCTGCTCCGCCACCAACGCGACATTCGCTCTGCGCGGCAATGCGTCTGACTACGACCGGTGGGCGGCCCTGGGCAATCCGGGCTGGGGCTTCGATGACGTGATGACATCCTTCCGCAGGCTGGAGACCGACCTCGACGTCGTCGGCCCGTGGCACGGCGACCGCGGGCCGGTGCGGGTGCGGCGCTACCCGGACCCTGAGCTGACCTCGATCCAGAAGGCGTTCCTCGAAGCCTGCGTATCGGCGGGGGTGCCTGCCGTCGCTGATCACAACCAGCCCGGTGCCCGAGGGGCGGGACCGCTGCCCGTCAACGCCGTGGGCGGTGTGCGCCAGAGCGCAGCCCTCTCCTACCTGGGACCGGCGCGGGGCCGTCCGAACCTCACCATCTGGGCCGGGAACTCGCCGACACAGTCGTGGTCGACGGCGAGACGGTGAGGGGTGTCCGGCTCGCCGGCGGCGAGATCCTGGGCGCGGGGGAGGTTATCGTCTCGGCGGGGGCCTACGGGTCGCCCGCGCTCCTGCTGCGCTCCGGCATCGGTCCGGCGGCTGACCTGGCGGCGCTGGGGATCGTCCCCTCCCTCGACCTTCCTGGTGTCGGATCGGGGCTCGCCGACCATCCCCTTGCTGAGATCCCGTTCGCAACCTCCGCGGACACACCGAGCCCCCTGCCCGGCCTTCCAAGCCATTCTGACGGCTTCGAGCGCCAGAGCCCGGACCGGGGACCACGACCTGCAGGTCTTTCCCATGTCCGCCGGAGCGGCGGCACCCTCGGTCGTCTCCCTCTTTGTCAGCGTGACACTGCCCGTCTCCAGGGGCGGGTCGGGCTGCGCTCCGGGAGCCCGGAAGACCCGCCGTGCATCGATCCTGGCCTTCTCAGCGACCCGGCAGACCGGGCGGCCTGGCGGAGGCGGAGGAGCTTGCCCGGGCGCTCGCCGCCAGGCCGCCGCTCAGCGACCTGGTCACGCGGGAGCTTCGGCCCGAGACACCGATCGTCGAGCGCACCAGCACGTACCACCACCCTGTCGGCACGTGCCGCATGGGGCCGGCTGGCGACCCGGGCGCCGTGGTTGACCACGCCGGCCGGGTGCACGGGATGGCGCGGCTCCGCGTGGTCGACGCTTCGATCATGCCGTCCATCCCGGCGGCGAACACAAATCTCCCCACGATGATGGTGGCCGAGCGGATTGCCTCCTTCATGACGAGCTCCGAGGACGCATGACCGGTAGGTGCCGCAGTGTGGTTGGGAGCAGAGAGTTGTTGCGTGAAGAGGGGGAATACCGACCTGGGCCAAGGGCGATCGCCACCGGCCTTCTTGCTGATGATCGGGGTCGCCGGCGGGCCGTACGCGTACATTCACTTCGTCGAGGGCACGGCCGCCTCGCCCCTGTCCGTCGACACGTCGAGCTCAGGCTCGCCCACCAGCGCCCCAGCACCGCCGCCAGCCCGACCGAGGCGGCCACGTCGTCCGCCTCCACGTCGTCCGCCCCCAGGACCTCGGGCAGCCTCGACGGCGCCTGGACCGTAGGCAGCGGCTCGACGGTGGGCTACCGGGTGCACGAGACGCTCTTCGGTCAGTCCGACGCGGTCGTGGGGCGGACGAGCGCCATCATCGGCTCGTTGACGGTCTCCGGCGGCACGTTGACGACGGGGTCCTTCAGCGCCGATCTCACTAGCTCGCCAGTGACCGCACACCTTCACCCTGACGAGTTCCGCTTCCTGGAAATGATTCGGCCCGAATCACTAATAATCGAACAATTTTGAAGCGGGAGGTTACCGTGCCACGGCCCTGCCTGCCGGCCACGTATTCGGGTAGATGGAGTCACCTCTTGGGGCTGCGAGGAGTCTTCCCGGTGAGGTGCGGCTCCAGCCTATCCAGCGGAAGCCCAAGCCAGGTCGCATGCAGCGTCTACGTGAATTGTAGACAATCCAGTAGACTAGTATGTCGATACATCTCCCCTGGGAGGTCAAACGTGTCCACGACCACCATCCGTGTCAGCGAACAGACCCATGAAGCCCTGCGAGCCCTATCTGCCTCCACGGGCGAACCGATGGCTCGGCTGGTCGAGCGGGCCGTGGAGCATTTGCGCGCTGAGGAGTTCTTCACCGAACTCGATGACGCCTACGACCGCTTGCGGGCAGACCCTGCCGCCTTGGAATCCGAACTCGAAGAACGCAAGGCGTGGGAGGCGACACTCATGGACGGGATCGACGGGGATCAGGAGTAGATGGCGGCCCCCCGACGAGGCGAGGTTTGGTTCGTTGATCCCAACCCGACCCGGGGTCATGAGCAGGCAGGCCGACGACCAGCCCTCATTGTTTCGGTTGATGCGTTCAACCGCGGCAAAGCCGGTCTCGTCTTCATCGTCCCGTTGACCACTCGCTTCCGGGGCCTTCCGACCCATGTTGAGGTGCACCCCCCCGCCGGAGGCGTCCGCGAAGAGAGCTGGGCCCGCTGCGAGGATCTACGGTCGATCTCAGTAGAGCGCTTGGTGGGCGCCCCTTTGGGAGTGGTTCCGGTCGAGGTGTTGGGGGCCGTGGGGGAGCGACTCCGGCTTCTGCTGCAGCTTAAGCGCTATCCCAGTTAGGGCGCTGGGCGGCGCCCAGTCTTGGAACTCCATCACACGTGAAGGTGGTGCCGGGGATCGACTGAGGATGTCCCGATCGCCGTGGAATTTCGGTGGCGACCCGACGACTTGACTAGGCAACCTTACCACTCTTCTGAGAGAAATGCTCGGCAATTCCAACGAGTTTCTCGATGAGAATTGGCAGTTCTCTGTAGCCTTTGATTCGGCGGAATTTGCTGGCTGCGACCTCCATGCCGGCGGCCGTCCAGCGCACCACCATCGCCCCGTCCCGCCACCGCTTCACCTTGCCCATCACCTCCCGGGCGACCGAGTAGGCGGACTCGATGGGGTTGGTCGTGGCGAGGGTCCGGGTGAGCGCCGGAGGGAGGCCGAGGTGGTTGACGGTGATGGTCTCCTCCATGCCCTCCCGCAGGGAGGCCGCCGCCCCGGGGTGGTCCGTGTCAAGCCAGGTTGCCAGCGCCTTCAGGGCTGCGAGGGCCAGCGCCGGGGTGTCCTTGGCCCAGGCCGCCTCGAGCCGGCGTTGCACGACCGGCTGGGTCTGCTTGGGGAGATGATCGAGGACGTTGCGCCGCTTGTGTGCCCGGCAGCGCTGGACCAGTCCGAGGTTGCCGAAGACCTCCCGCACCGCAGCCCGCAGCCCCTTGCCGCCGTCGAGCACCGCCAGGATCCCCCCG
>DASPZW010000142.1:0-3178 GCA_035636055.1 Actinomycetota bacterium | reverse complement strand
GGCAGCTTCGACGCCGGGTGCGTGGATCCCGACGACCCCGCAGGCCTCGTTCGGTCGATCCGAAGGCTCACCCATAGGATCAGCGTACCCGACCCGCGCGCCGATGACCACGATCCCTACGCGTGTTTCATGGCGGACGGGAGGGTGTTCTCGTAAACGTCCTGAATGACGGCGACAGGGATGTCCGCTTCCTCCCCAAGGCGCAGCGAGTCTCCCCCGACCGTGCCCAGATACGACATCGGGACGCCCTCCGCGGTGGCGAGGGCGCTGAGCGCCGGGAGGTGAGCGGGGTCGACCGAGGCAAGGACCCGCCCGGCGCTCTCCGAGAAGAGCCACACGTGCAGGGCCAAGCCCTCCTCCTGCACCACGGCGGCGCCGACGCCGCCGGCCTGGCAGCATTCGGCGAGGGCGATGGCGACGCCGCCCTCGGAGCAGTCGTGGGCGCTGGCGAGGAGCCGTCGGGCGATGGCGTCCCGGACGACCCGGCCGAGCGCCAACTCCCGGTCGAGGTCGAGGGAGGGCAGGCCGCCAGGACGGCCGTGGACGACCCGCAGGTACTCGCTGCCGGCCAGCTCCGCCCGGGTCTCGCCCAGCAGGACCACGAGGTCGCCGGGCCGGCGGAACGCGATGCCGGGCGGGCCGGCGTCGACCACCACGCCGACCATGCCCACGACGGGTGTCGGGTCGATGGAGCGGCCGGCCGTCTCGTTGTAGAAGGAGACGTTGCCGCCCGTGACGGGCGCCCCCAGGGCCTTGCAGGCATCGCCCAGCCCCCGGACCGACTCCGCAAAGGACCACATGACGTCCGCCCGCTCTGGGTTGCCGAAGTTGAGGCAGTTCGTGACTGCGATCGGCTCCGCCCCCACGGCCGCCAGGTTCCTGGCGGCCTCGGCCACCGCATGACAGGTCCCGAGGTAGGGGTCGGCGGCGCACCAACGGCCGTTGGCATCTGCCGTGACGGCGATGCGCTTGCGAGCCCCCGGGATCCGCAGGACCGCGGCATCCGCGCCCGGGCCGGCCACCGTGCCGAGCATGACCTGGTGGTCGTACTGCTCCCAGACCCACCGCTTCGAGCAGAGGCTGGGATCGCCGACCAGCGCGAGCACGTCCTTGGCGAGGTCCTGGGGCGCCGCCACCTCGGTGTCGGGCAGCGGGGGCGCCTCGCCGGGCCGCTCGGCGGGGCGGTGGTAGACGGGGCCGTCGCCGAGCGAAGCGGCCGGCACGTCTGCCACGAGGATGCCGTCCTCCAGCACCTCGAGCCTGCCCGACGACGTCACCTCGCCGATGACCGCGGCGCCGAGTCCCCAGCGGCGGCAGGTGGCCAGCGCCTCCTCGGCGTCCTCGGGTTTCACGATGACCAGCATCCGTTCCTGGGACTCGGAGGTGAGGATCTCGAAGGGCTCCATCCCCCGCTCCCGCTTCGGCACCTTGTCGAGGTGGATGCGCATGCCGGTACCGGCGTTGGCGGCGGACTCCGAGGTGGCGCAGCAGATCCCGGCCCCGCCCAGGTCCTGGATGCCGACGACGACCCCCCGCTCGATCAACTCCAGGCACGCCTCGATGAGGAGCTTCTCGGTGAAGGGGTCGCCGACCTGGACACTGGGACGCTTGGTCTCCGAACCCTCGTCGAAGGCCGCCGACGCGAGCACCGAGACACCGCCGATGCCGTCGCGGCCGGTCTTGGAGCCGAGGAGGAGCACGAGGTTGCCGGGGCCGTGCGCCCGGGCGAGCATGATCCGCTCGATGGGGGCGACGCCGATGCACATAACGTTGACGAGCGGGTTGCCCGAGTAGCAGGGGTCGAAGACGACCTCGCCGCCGACCGTCGGCACCCCGATGCAGTTGCCGTAGGACGAGATGCCGCCCACGACGCCCTCGACGAGGAAGCGGTTGCGCTCGGCGGTGGCGGGATCGGCGATGCCTTCCACGGGCAGCGGGCCGAAGCGCAGCGGGTCCAGCAGGGCGATCGGCCGGGCCCCCATCGAGAGGATGTCCCGGACGATGCCGCCGATGCCGGTCTGTGCCCCCTGCACCGGTTCGATGAACGAGGGATGGTTGTGGCTCTCGATCCGCAGGGCCACCGCAACGCCGTCGACCTCGACAACGCCGGCGCCCTCGCCGGGGCCGATGAGGACGTGGGGTCCCTCCGACGGCAGGGTGCGGAGGTAGATCCGGCTGGACTTGTACGAGCAGTGCTCCGACCACATGACCGAGTACATGGCCAGCTCCGCATGGTTCGGCGCCCGACCGAGGATGCCCCCGATGCGGGCGTACTCGTCGTCGGTGAGTCCGAGCTGGCGGTGCAGGCTCCCGTTTGTCGTCCGGATCCCCGTCCCGGTCGTCGCCTGGATCCCCGCGGGGATCCCCGCCTGGATCCCTGGGGCCCCGGCGTCGCTCACCGGACGGCTCGGACCCGGATGCCCCGGGCGGCTGCCATCATGGATTTGAAGATGATCCGCCCGTCGGTCCCCCCGACGGCGGGATCGACCGCCCGCTCGGGGTGGGGCATCATCCCGAGGACGTTGCGGCCCTCCGACAGCACCCCCGCGACGTCGCCGGCAGAGCCGTTGGGATTGCCCTCGTAGCGGAACGCGATGCGATGCTCGGCCGTCAGCGCCGCCAGGACCTCCGGCGGGCAGTAGTAGTTGCCCTGGAAGTGGTTGATGGGGATCTCGAAGATCTCCCCCGGCCTGGCCTGTGAGGTGAACGGACTGTCGCAGGTCTCCACCCGGACCTTCACCGGCCGGCAGATGAACTTGAGACCGGCGTTGAAGCGCAGGGCACCCGGCAGCAGGCCGGCCTCGCAGAGGATCTGGAACCCGTTGCAGATCCCGATGACGAGCCCGCCGTCGTCGGCGTACTCCCGCACAGCATCCATGACCGGCGAGAAGGCGGCGATCGCCCCGGTGCGCAGGTAGTCGCCGTACGAGAACCCGCCCGGCAGGACGACGGCGTCGAAGCCGCCGAGGTCGGTGACGTGGTGCCACACGTACTCGGCCCGGATGCCCAGGCACGCGAAGGCCTGGAGGACGTCCTGCTCGCAGTTGGAGCCAGGGAAGACGACGATGGCCACTCGGGGGGTCACGCCGCCGGACCCCCGACCGGATGCGGCAGCGAGACGGTGAAGTCCTCGATGACCGGGTTGGCGAGGAAGCGGACGCAGGCCGCCCGCACGACG
>DASPZW010000141.1:0-5646 GCA_035636055.1 Actinomycetota bacterium | reverse complement strand
CGTGGCGGCGCCGACCGTCGACCAGATGCTCGTCACGCAGACGGCGACGGGCGAGCCGACAATGTCCAGCCTGCTGGCGGCCTACACCATCGTGCCGCTCGTGAACGGCTCGACGTCTGCCCCGGTCGGGACGCTCATCGCCGGGGACTACCTCGACAACACGTTCGCCAGCGAGCTTGCTGCTGCGACGGGCGTGGACGCGACGATGGTGATCAAGGGCCAGGCCGTGGCCAGCTCCCTCAAGGATGCCCCGGCTGCCGTGCAGGCGACGAAGCCCTGGATGGTTTCGGTCCCGGCCGTGACCTCCACGTCGGTCCAGACCACGATCGGCCGCCAGACCGTCGAGGCCTGGGTCCACAGCTTGCAGGACGGCGTGCCGGCGAGCTCGGCCGCCCTGGTCCTGTCGGGCCCGCTGTCGTCCCAGAACACCAGCCGGGCGCTCCTGGCGTCGATCCTCGGCTTCCTGATGTTCGCCGCCGTTGGCGCCGCCCTGCTCGGGCTGGCGGTGACCCGGGCGATCGCCCGGCCCCTTCGTGAGCTCGCGGATGGGGCAGACGCGATCGCAGGCGGCGACTACGACCAGCACATCGACGTCCGTTCCGCCGACGAGGTCGGCCAGCTGGCCCGCGCGTTCAACGAGATGACGGGGCGGCTCGCCGAGCACGTCACCGAACTGCAAGAGTCTCGCGAGGAACTGAAGCGCTCGCTCACCCGCTTCGGTGAGACGCTCCGCTCGACGCACGACCTTGACAAGATCCTCCAGGTGGTCCTCGACACGAGCGTGGACGCGCTGCGGGCGTCGGGGGGCGTCCTGATGGTCATCCATCCCGGCCCCGGCGGCGACGAGCTGACGGTCGCCGCAGCGAAGGGCGTGAACGCGTCCGGGCTCCGGCTCAAGGCGGGCGAGGGGATCGCCGGCTCCGTGTCGATCACGGGCGAGCCCGTCCTGGTGCCCGACACCCTGAGGGTCGTCGGCGACAAGGACCACAGGACACTCCCGGATCCCGTCCCGGTGGAGCCCCAGTGCGAGACGGGGATCTGGGTGCCCGTCTTCGCCCAGGGCAGGATCTATGCGGTGCTGTGCCTATTCGACCGTGAGGACGACGGGACCTTCTCCGCGCGGGATCTCGACACGGTCCTGTCGTTGTCGGACCAGGCCGGCGTCGCGATCGACAACGTGGTCCTCCACCAGGAGGCGCAGCGCCTCGCCATCACCGACGGCATGACCGGCATCTGGAACCACCGCTACTTCCAGCTCCGCTTCGAGCAGGAGATGGATCGCTCGGCACGCTTCCGGCGGCCGTTCTGCCTGTTGTTGTGCGACATCGACGACTTCAAGTTCGTCAACGACACCTATGGCCACCTGCTCGGCGACAGCGTGCTTATCGACCTCGCCCGGCGGGTGAAGTCCGAGATCCGCGACATCGACGTGCTCGCTCGCTACGGCGGGGAGGAGTTCGTGCTCATCCTGCCCGAGACCGACGCCGACGGCGGCCTGCGGGCGGCGGAGAAGATCCGGCGCCGGGTGGCGGAGTCGCCCTTCGGCAGGGACCGTTCGATTCCCGTGACCATCTCGATCGGGGTGGCGTGCTTCCCGAGGGCCGGCACGGACCAGACGTCGCTCCTGCGCGCCGCCGACGTCGCCCTCTACCAGGCCAAGGCCCGGGGCAAGAACCGCTGCATCCTCTTCCAGTCGACCGAAGAGGGGAAGGCGAGCTAAGCCCCGTTCACCCCGTGTCCCTCCGATGGCCGTTGGGGGCGACGGGTAAGATCTTAATCGGATGCCAGTTCGCAAGGGAGTCATTCCGGCCGCGGGTCTCGGGACCCGCTTCCTTCCCGCCTCCAAGGCGGTGCCGAAGGTGCTGCTCCCCGTGGTGGACCGTCCGTTGATCCAGTACGCCGTCGAAGAGATGGCCCGGGCCGGGATCAGCCAGATCTGCATCGTCCTGTCGCACGGGCAAGGGGCGATCTCGGATCACTTCGCCCCTGCTCCCGAGCTCGAGGCCATCCTCGAGAAGACCGGCAAGACCGAGCTGCTGGCCGAGGTCCGCAATACCGAGAACCTGGCAGACATCTTCTACGTCCAGCAGCACCGCCCCCTTGGGCTAGGCCATGCGGTGCTGTGCGCCCGGGACTTCGTCGACGACGAGGCCTTCGCCGTCGTCCTGCCCGACGAGATCCTCGACCCCAACGAGAACTTCCTCGGCGAGATGCTGGAGGTGTTCGAGGAGCAGGGCACCAGCGTGCTGGCCGGCATGGAGGTCCCGGCGGAGGAGATCTCCCGCTACGGTGCGATCGGCGCCGAGGATCTCGAGGCGGAGCCGCTGCGGATCCTCTCGTTGGTCGAGAAACCCCCTAGGGAGGAGGCACCTTCGAACATCGCGATCATCGGCCGCTACGTCCTCGATCCGTCCGTGATGGATCTTCTTGCCAAGCTCCCCCCCGGGGCGCTGGGCGAGATCCAGCTCACGGACGCTCTCGACATCCTCGCGCGGCAGGGCCGCCTGCTGGGCATGCGCTACGAGGGTCGCCGCTGGGATGCCGGCAACAAGCAGGGCTTCCTCCAGGCCAACTTCGAACTTGCGGCGGAGCGCCCTGAATTGGCGTCGACCGTGGCGCGTTTGCTGGGGCGCCCGGTTGACTGACGGCGCAGACGCCCCCCGGCTCTCCCACGTCACCGCGGAGGGCGAGGCCACGATGGTCGACGTCTCGGGCAAGGAGCCGACCATCCGGGAGGCCACGGCGGAGGCGTTCGTGCGCATGTCGCCGGAGACGGTTGCCGTCGTCCGGGCCGGGGGCCTTGCCAAGGGCGACGCCCTCGGGGTGGCGAAGATCGCCGGCATTATGGCGGCGAAGAAAACGCCCGAATTGATTCCCCTTTGTCATCCCCTGGCGCTCTCGAAGATCGATGTGAGCCTCGAACTCGAGGACGGCGGCGTGCGGGTGGAGGCGACGGTGCGCACCCGGGACCGGACCGGGGTCGAGATGGAGGCGCTGGTGGCCGCATCGGTCGCTTCGCTTACTGTCTACGACATGTGCAAGGCTGTCGACAAAGGCATCACGATCACGCAGGTCGGCCTGGTCTCGAAGACCGGGGGCAAGAGCGGGGCCTGGGCCCGCACGGCAGACCTCCCCCTGCGTGACTAGGCATTAATTTCGGCTAAATTTGTCGTCTAGACGATAAACTAATTGCTGCGCGGGCCTTCTCTACTTGGCCCATACGTAGTAAACTTGCCTGCACTCGTCCGACCACGGGGGGGGCAGGAGGTAACAAGTGCCTCGAGCAGAATCCTCTTCCATCGAAACCGTTCCGCCGATCGCGGAGCGTCCGTCGGTGGTGCGGAAGCACAGGAGCGAGTCGCGCCAGTCACGTGGCCCACTGCCGCGCGAAGACAGCTCGGCAGGCTTCGTTGTCGAGTGGCAACTGCAGCCTCTCGGCGAGCCCGAGGCTGGGCAACAGGACACGCCGGTCCGCTTGGCCGAACTCGGCGCCTAGTTCCAAACTCGCTCCACCGACAATCCCCCCAGGGGGGATTCGTCGCGGGCGGATTGGCCCTGATGGGGCCCCGTGCCGTGCCTCGCCTCCTCGGCTGAGCCCACTTCGCCACCGTGCCTACTTCGCCACCGTGCCTACTTCGCTCGCTTGAAGTAGGCGATCGTGCCGCCCACCTCGGGCGGGCTGAACACGCAGACCAGCTCCCAGCCGTCCTCGCCCCAGGTGTTCAGCACCTCGGCGGCGATGTGGGGAGGGATAGGCACCGTCTTGTATTCCCACTTGGTCATCTGCTTCTCCTTTTTGCCTCTTGCCGGCGTTGCGATGTTGCCGGCGTTGCGCGGTCGGCTTAGGTGAGCGGGGCGGGCTCGTCGAACCCGGTGTTGTAGACCTCCGGTGGCAGGTAGAGCCACAGGGCGCGCTCGTCGGGGTCGGCGGGCGGTTGCATCTCCTGGTAGTGGCGGTTCGGGCCGGCGCCCGTGCCCGGGTAGAGGATGGCACCCCGGACCTGCAACTCGTCGACGAGGTCGTGGGTCGGGTGTCCGTCCAACTCCATCGCTGCCCCCCTTCGCTCTGGTAGCTCGCTCTCGGCTGAGCTCGTTCGCCCAGTTCGTCTTGGTTCCCTCGGTCAGTGCGCTCCGGCCCGCTGCTCGATCCAGTCGATCAAGAGGCGGGTCCCCATGCCGGTCGCCCCCTTGGGCAGGTAGTGCTCGGCCTCGTCGGAGCGGGCAGGCCCGGCGATGTCCACATGGATCCAGGGCACGTCGCCGACAAAGTCCTTCAGGAAGAGCGCCGCGTAGATCGCCCCGCCCCAGCGCGTGCCGATGTTCTTGATGTCGGCGACGTCGCTGTCGATCTGCTTGCGCATGTCGTCGAGGAGTGGCATCTGCCAGACCCGCTCACCCGTCGTCTCCGCCGCCCGGAGGACCTGGGCTGCGAGGTCCGGGGCGGTGGCGAAGAACCCGGCGACCTTCTTGCCAAGTGCGATCACCATGGCGCCTGTGAGCGTGGCGAAGTCGATCATCGCGTCGGGGCGCTGCTCGGACATCCAGGCGAGGGCGTCGGCGAGGACGAGGCGCCCCTCCGCGTCGGTGTTCAGGACCTCGGACGTGCGCCCGCCGTAGTGCCGGATGACGTCGCCCGGCTTGATGGCGGCGCCGCCTGGCATGTTCTCCGCAAGCGGCGTCACGGCTGTCACCTTGATGCCGGCCCCGAGGGCGGGGAGGGCGCAGAGGGCGCCGACCACGGCGGCAGCCCCGGAACAGTCGGTCTTCATGGTCTCCATGGATTCGGCTGGCTTGAGCGACAGCCCGCCCGAGTCGAAGGTGATGCCCTTGCCGACGGCGCCGACGTATGCGGTCGCCCCCGGCGGGTCGTAGCGCAGGATCAGGAGGCGAGGCGGGTTCCGGCTGCCCTGACCGACCCCGAGGATGCCGTTCATGCCCCGCTCCGCGAGGGCCTCCTCGTCGAGGATCTCGGCGGTGAGCCCGGCCCCCTCGGCCCGGGCGCGGGCGAGGTCGGCGAACTCTGCGGGGGGCCGGGCCCCCGCCGGCTCGTTCACCGTGTCGCGTGCCCAGTTCGTGGCCTCGGCGATCGCCTGACCACGCGTGAGGTCGTCGTCGGTGGCATCCCCGAGGAGCGTGATGCGCTGGTCCGCCCGGGGCTCGGCTTCCGACTTGTAGTGGTCGAAGCGGTAGGAGCCGAGCAGGAAGCCCTCGACGGCTGCCTGGCCGGTGCCAGGGATCCCGTCGGCGATGGCAAGGGCAACCGTGGCGAAGCGGCTCGTCCGCCGTGCCGCCACGCCGGCGGCCCGTCGCACGTCGTCGTGGTTTTCGCCGGCGTCCGGGCCGCTCTTTGGCTCGGAGCGCGGGCCGAGGCCCACCACGTGGACGTAGGCGGCGGGGAGTCGGCCGCCGGTCGGCACGAGCTCGGCGTCGCCGATCTGTCCCTTGAATCCCGTGGCCTTCAAATGGGCGGCAAGCGCGCCGTCGAGGGCATGGTCCAGCTCGGCAGCGGCGTGGGTCAGTTCCTGGCCCGCCCGGGCGCCTACCACGACCACGTCCGCGGTCGTCTCGCGCGCCGGAGCGGAGGTGTGCTCGAAGGCTGTCACGTTTCTCCCCTTCCCGAATTACCCGATTGTTGCGCCCGGTCCC
>DASPZW010000140.1:0-11453 GCA_035636055.1 Actinomycetota bacterium | reverse complement strand
GCCGGGCGCGGAAGAAGTCCTGGATCACTGCGGCGCACTGCTCAGCGAGCACCCCGGTGGTCAGGCGGCACTCGTGGTTGAGGCGGGGATCCTGGAGGATGTTGTAGAGGGAGTATCCGGCCCCCGCACGCTCGTCGGCGGCCCCGTAGACGACCCGAAGGACCCTCGCCGCCACCAGGGCCCCCGCGCACATTGGGCACGGCTCGACCGTCGTATACAGGGTCACGTCGTGGAGGCGCCAGCGCCCGAGGTGCTCCGCGGCGGCCCGCAGCGCCAGGATCTCGGCGTGGGCTGTGGGGTCGGATCGCAACTCCCGTTCGTTGTGGGCGGCCGCGACGACCGTGTCCCCGACCACTGCCACCGCCCCGATGGGGACGTCATCGTGGTCGAGGGCCTTGTGCGCCTCGCCGAGCGCCAGGCGCATGTAGTCGAGATCGTTCATCGGTGCTGACTGATCACGTGCCACTGCGCGCCCTGAGGGATTCGAACCCCCGACCTTGTGGTCCGTAGCCACACGCTCTAATCCACTGAGCTAAGGGCGCTACTCGACC
This sequence comes from Actinomycetota bacterium, assembly GCA_035636055.1. Lineage (GTDB taxonomy): Bacteria > Actinomycetota > CADDZG01 > JAHWKV01 > JAOPZY01 > JAOPZY01. The sequence goes on along the minus strand of DASPZW010000140.1, from coordinate 10,902 downwards.
GATCTTACAACCGGCCCGCGGAGGCAGCGCGATTCGAACGCGCGAGGGACTTGCGCCCCAACGGGATTAGCAATCCCGCGCCATAGACCTGGCTAGGCGATGCCTCCGCCTGAGATTCTACGGCCTGGCGACCTCAACCGAGGCGGGCCCCGAGCGAGCCCCCGAGGAAATCGAGGGTCGGAGAGACCCGACAGGGGGGTGGTGTGGTCCCGACCGAACCCGTGGAGCACCACGGCGAGACCGCCTCCCCGTGCATGCGGAGGGCCGGGGATTCGAACCCCGATGACCTCTCGGTCGGCGACTTTCAAGGCCGCTGCGATGCCGTTACGCGAGCCCTCCGCCAGAAGTGTAAACCGCCCCATTGGCCCCGGGGCTCCCGCTGGCCGCTGATCGGGCCCCTACTGGGTGAGGACGTCGAAACCCGTGTAGGGCTGGAGCGCCGGGGGAATCCGGACGGACCCGTCGGCCTGCTGGTGGTTCTCCAGCAGCGCCACCATCGCCCGGCCCACGGCCACCGCCGTCCCGTTGAGGGTGTGGACTAAGTCGGTGCCGGACTCCCGCTTGGTCCGGACCTGGAGCCGGCGGGCCTGGTAGTCGATGTCGTTGGAGCACGACGTCACCTCCAGCCACCGGTTCGAGCCTGGGAGCCACGCCTCGATGTCGAACTTGCGGTAGTTCGGTGCGGCGAGGTCCCCGGCGCAGATCTCCAGCACCCGGTAGGGGATCTCGAGCGCCTGCCAGATGGCCTCCTCGTGGGCGAGGAGCCGGAGGTGCTCGGCGTCGGACTCTTCGGGGAAGCAGAAGGAGAACATCTCGGCCTTGTCGAACTGGTGGACCCGGATGATGCCCCTGGTGTCCCGCCCGTAGGTCCCCGCCTCCCGGCGGAAGCAGGTCGAGTAGCCGACGTAACGACGCGGCATGCCGTCGGCGGGCAGGACCTCCCGGGCGTGCATCGAGGCGATGGGGACCTCGGCGGTGCCGGCGAGGTACAGGTCGTCGTCGGCGCAGCGGTAGACCTGCGCCTCGTCGGTGGGGAAGAATCCGGTGCCGTACATCGCCTCTCCCCGGACCAGCACGGGGGGGATCACCGGGACGAAGCCGTCGGCCATCAGCCGTTCCATCGCCATGCGGACGAGGGCGAACTCGAGCAGGACGGCGGGGCCGAGCAGGTAGGCGAACCGGGAGCCCGACACCTTGCTCGCCCGCTCGGTGTCGATGATCCCGAGCGCCTCGCCCACATCCATGTGGTCCTTGAGCGTGAAGTCGAAGACGGGCGGCGCCCCAACCTCCCGCACGAGGCGGTTGGCCTCGTCGCCGAAGCCATCGGGGGCGTCGGGGTGGACGAGGTTGGGGACCTCGGAGAGGGCCTGGTCGAGCGTGGAGCGGAGCTCGGCCAACTCGGCCTCGAGGTGCTTCAGCCGCTCCGAGAGCCGCTTCATCTCGGCGATGGCCTGGTTTCTGTAGGGGGCCTTCGCCGGCCCCGATGCCTCGGCGATGCGCTTGCCCGCCTGGTTCTGCTCGGCCCGGGCCGCCTCGACCTCCTGGAGCAGGGCGCGGTAGCGGTTATCGAGCTCGATGATGGCGTCGAGGTCGACCTTGGCCCCCCGGCGCTCCAGGGACGCGCGGACCAGGCCGGGGTCGTTGCGGAGCAGCTTGACGTCGATCAACCGGCAGCTGGGAGGAAGACGAGCACGCTTAGCCGGACGTGCCCGACGGCCCAGCCGAAGACGGCGACGGCGAGGCCGGCGTGGGCGAACGCGTGCCCGGCGTCGAACCGGTCGATGAAAGGGGGACGGCGGTGGGCTTCTTGACGCCGCCGTCCATGATCGACTGGCCCGAGAAGATGGCGCCCTGGTTGACGACGAGCGTCCGGCAGGTGAGGTTCCCCTCGACCCGGGCGGTGCTCGTCAGCTCGATGGTCCCGGACGCGACGACGTTGCCCGTGTAATGGCCGCCGAGCGTCGTGTTCGTCGACTTGATGTCCGCGGCCACCTCGGCCTCCGGGGCGACGATGACGTCGCCCTCGGCGGTGATCGTTCCGGTCACCGTCCCCTCGATGCGCAGCGACGCCGCCGCGATGAGGTTGCCTTCCAACCGGGCACCGTTGCCGATCACGGTCACGGTTTGGTCGCCGCCTGCACGCGGGACCGACTGGATCGACTCTGGTCGCTGGCTCACATCCGCCTCCTTCGATTGGGGGGCCCTGCTCGGGCTCGGGATTGGGCTGGTGGGGGGCGGGGGGTTTGCCACCCTCGCCGCGACGGGCGCCTGCTCGGGTGCTGCGGGGCCGGGCTCTGATTGGGGATCCTGCGACCCCAGGAGCCTGCGACGGATCATGGCCCTACCTCCTCGCTTTGACCTTCGCCTTGTTGCGCTTCCGCCCGTTCATCGCTTCGTCGATTGCCTTGCGCTCTTCCGGTGAGAGGCCCATCTCAGACTCCCCCTCCTCGATGATCTTGGCGTAGGCCCTGGCCTCCATCCGCCCGCTGATTGCCGAGAGCACGAGGCCGCTCCCGTGATCGTCGACGAGGGCCGCCGAGAAGGACAGTCGGCCGCCCATATCGTCGAAGGCGTCGTAGCGCACCACCGCGACGTTACGGACCGAGGTCGCCTGGTCGAGCATGATTTCGTCCTGCCGCTCGAGGATCTTGTTCAGGCCCTGCTCGAACAGCTGGAGGTCTTTGCCGTAGGTCGCGACGGCGTCGAGCATCGTCTTGCCGTTCGACGTCGCCTGGAGGACGGCGAGGGACCGCTTGGCGGCCGCAAGACGGCGGTGCGCCGAGAGTGCCACGACCAGCGCGAGCGCGGCGAGGCCGCCCGACGCAGCGATGAGGACGATCGTTTGTTGGTTCATGGGTGGCGAGGCCATAGGATACTTCACCGGTCCGATGCCCGATTGGCACCTGATAGGGAAAACCGGTCTTCCAGGAGGTGGCAGTTATCGACGAAGCGACGCTCCGCCAGATCCTCGAGGCCTGCGCCGGCGCCGAGCTGTCGGTGGACGAGGCAGTGCGTGAGCTGCGCTATCTCCCCTACTCCGACCTCGGCTTCGCGAGGGTGGACCACCACCGGGAGCTGCGCCTCGGCCTCCCCGAGGCTGTCTACGGCCCGGGGAAGACGGCCGAGCAGGCGGCCGCCATCGTCACCGTGCTCCTCGAGCGCAACCAGGGGGCGGTGATCGTGACCAGGGCGACCAAGACCCAGCACGATGCGGTGGCGGCGATCGCCCCCGATGCCGTGTTCCACGACGTGGCCCGCCTGATCGTCGCTCGCTCCCAGGCGCCGTCCGGCGGCGAGCCGGTCGCCATCGTGTCCGCCGGCACCGCGGACGTGGCTGTCGCCGAGGAGGCCGCGGTCACGGCGGAGGCCCTCGGACTCCCCACCGAACGCCTCTACGACGTCGGGGTGGCGGGGCTGCACCGCCTCATCGCCTCCCGGGCGGTGCTGGACCGCGCGGGGGTCGTGATCGTCGTCGCCGGCATGGAGGGTGCGCTCGCCAGCGTGGTCGGGGGCCTCGTGGCCGCCCCGGTTGTCGCCGTGCCCACCTCGGTGGGGTACGGGGCCGGGGCCGGGGGCATCGCCCCCTTGCTCACGATGCTCAACTCCTGTGCCCCGGGGGTCGTCGCGGTCAACATCGACAACGGGTTCGGTGCCGCCGTCTTCGCGGCGATGATGCTGTGGCGCCGGGCATGATCGCCTACCTCGACTGCTTCTCCGGGGCGTCCGGGGACATGATCCTTGCAGCGCTGATCGACGCCGGTGCCGACCTCGGCGCCGTCGAGACCCAGCTCACCGCCCTCGGCATCCCCTTCGAGCTGACATTCACCACTGTGCACCGCTGCGGTCTGCGGGCCTGCAAGGTGGACATCTCGGCCCCCGACGGCACATGGACCGTCATGCGCACCTACGCCGACGGCCTCCGCCTCCTCGACGGGGCGGACCTGGATCCCGAGGTCGCGGCCCGGGCCGCCTCGATCCTGGGACGGCTCGCCCGTGCCGAGGCCCAGGTGCACGGCGTGGGCACGGGCGAGGTGCACTTCCACGAGCTCGACGGCGTCGACACGATCGTGGACGTCGTCGGCAGCGCCGCCGCCTTCGCCAGCCTCGGCGCCGGCAACGTGTTCGCCTCCCCGGTGGCGACCGGCACCGGTGTCGTCCCGTCGCGCCACGGTCCCCTGCCGCTGCCGGCCCCGGCGGTGCTGGAGCTGCTGGGCGGGGCGTCGATCTACGGCCGGAACATCGAGGCCGAGCTCATCACCCCGACGGGGGCCGCCATCCTTGCGGAGTACGTGACCTCGTTCGGCAAGATGCCCTCCATGACGGTCTCCTCCGTCGGGCACGGGGCCGGCAGTCGGGAGCTCGAGATCCCCAACGTGCTGCGCATCGTCCTCGGGGAGGCGTCGGAGGGGCAGGGCGACGAGCGTGCCGAGGGCATCGAGGACCTCATCGTCGAGGCGACCGTCGACGACATGAACCCCGAGCTGTACCCGTACGTCCTGGAGCGCCTCCTTGCCGCCGGTGCGATCGACGCCTGGGTGGTCCCGGTGATCGGGAAGGCGGGCCGGCCCGCCCAGGTCATCCAGGTGCTCGCCCCGCCGCATGCCGAGGAGGCGGTGCGGGAAACGCTCATCGCCGAGACCTCAACGATCGGGGTCCGCGTCTCGGCAGTGCGCCGTTGGATGCTGCCGCGCCGGTGGTTGGAGGTCCAGGTGGGTGGCCTCCCCGTCCGGGTCAAGGTTGCCTTCCGGGACGACGTGGCGGTCAACGTCGCCCCCGAGTACGCCGACTGCGCCGAGGCGGCCCGGACGCTGGGCCTGCCGCTCAAGGAGGTCTACCGGGCAGCGCTTACCGCCGCGGCGGGCCTCGCCTGATGGGTCGGGAGGACGCACGCGCAGAGGCGTGAAGAAAGAAGCGTGAAGAAGGAAGCGTGAAGAAGGAAGCGTGAAGAAAAGGGCTGCTATCGGTACCAAAGCCTTCACGCTTCTCGAAGGCCCCGCCTGGGCGGAACTGTGTGTGTGGGCGAGAGAGGAGTTGAACCTCCACGGGCTTGCACCCACTGGCACCTGAAGCCAGCGCGTCTACCATTCCGCCACTCGCCCTTGAGTGGAAGCGTCCGCAAGTGTAATCGGTCGGGGCCCACCAGGCCCCGTCAAGGCCCATCACGGACCCGACCGGGCCCGAGGGGCACCCGGGTATACTCACGGCGGGTCGAAACCCTTTTTCCGTGAAGTCTTGGAGGACACCTGGGGCTCTTCGACGAGTTTGAACGCCGACTGGAGCGAGTCGTCGACGGTTTCTTCTCCAAGGCCTTTCGCTCCCCGATCCAGCCCGCCGAGATCGGCAGGCGTCTGTTGCGCGACATGGAGGGGGCAAAGACGGTGAGCGTGGGGGCGGTCTACGTGCCGAACCGGTACGAGATCCACCTCGGCACCGAGGATTTCGAGCGATTCGAGGGGCTCATTCCCACGCTCCAGGAGGAGTTCGGCTCCCTCCTGCGCCGCAGCGCCGGCGAGCGCCGGTGGCAGTTCCCCGGCCCCCTCGTCGTGGACTTCGTCCGGGACGAGGGGGTCCCCTCCGGGCGCTTCGACACCCACGCCGAGCACGACGCCGACGCCGTCGCGCCCGCCGCCCCCGAGCCGCTCGAGCGCGACGTCCTTCGGCTGGTAGGGTCACACCCCCCGAAGGAGTGGCCCCTCGAAGGAGGCCGGCTCGTGATGGGCCGCCTGCCCGCCTGCGAGATCAGCCTCAACGACGCCAACGCCTCCCGGCAACACGCCGAGCTGGTCAGGCGGGAGGATGGCTGGTGGATCGTCGACCTCGACTCGACGAACGGCACCTACGTCAACGGCAGCCTTGTCAAGGAACGGCGGCTGGTGCCGGGCGACCGGATCCAGGTGGGCAGCAGCAAGATGGAAGTCGCCACCGAGCAGGTGCGGCCGGCACCTCCCAAGGCAGCGCCCGTCCCTGTACCCGAACCGACCCAGGTGGCGTCAGACCCTCTGCCTGCCTCAAACGCCGACTGATCGCGAAGGGGAGGCCGTGCCTGCGCTTGCCCTGACGATCCTCAAGTATTTGTTCCTGGCGCTGATCTTCCTGTTCCTGGCCCGGGCCGTACGGGCGATGTACCTGGAGATCTCCGGCCCTCGCACCCCGAAGTCACCCGCCGCACCCGCCCCGGCCACGGGACGGTCGGGCAAGCCTCCCGACAAGGTGGCGCTGCTGGTCGGCGGGGAGAAGCCCAAGCTCTTCGACCTCGGCGACGAGCTGATCCTCGGGCGCAGCGGCAAGTGCCACATCGTCCTCGGCGACACCTACGCGAGCCAGGTCCACGCCCGCGTCTTCCGGCGCAACGGGCAGTTCTTCCTCGAGGACATGGGATCGACGAACGGGACCTACCTGAACAGCCGCAAGGTGACGGCCCCCACGCCGGTCAACCGCGGCGACCGGGCCCGCATCGGCCGCACCGAACTGGAGTTCCGCCGGTGACGTCCACCGGCGACGGGGAGGCCCCCCGCTACGCCGCCGCGACGAATGTGGGCCTCGTGCGCTCCAACAACGAGGACGCCTACCTGACGGCGCCGCCCCTCTTCGCCGTCGCCGACGGCATGGGGGGCCACCGCGCTGGCGAGGTTGCCTCGGCGGGAGCGATCCGCACCCTGCGGGAGGGGGCCGGCCACGACACCGACTCCCTGGTCGCGGCCGTCCAGGCAGCGAACCGCGCCGTGCACGCCGAGGCCTCGGCCAATCCCGACCTGGCCGGCATGGGCACCACGATCACCGCCATGATGACTCGCCACGACGCCGCCCAGATCGTCCATGTGGGCGACTCCCGGGCCTACCTCCTGCGCGACGGGAGGCTGCGGCGGCTCACCCAGGACCACACCGTCGTGGAGCGGCTCGCCCGGGAGGGCAAGATCCCGGCGGACGAAGTTGATCGGCACCCGCAGCGCTCCGTGCTGGAGCGGGCCCTGGGCGTGTCGCCGGAGGTCGACGTCGACGTGCAACTGCTCGACGTCCGCCCGGGCGACCGGCTGCTCCTCTGCACCGACGGGCTCACCTCGATGCTGGACGACGACGAGATCCGGGAGATCCTCGTGGCGACGCCCGATCCGCAGGCCGCTGCCCAGGCCCTGGTCGAGGCGGCCCTCGCCGCGGGGGGCAAGGACAACGTCACCGTCGTCATCGTGGACTTCCCCAAGCGCGGTGGCGGCCCCGACCCGTCCCGGACCGCGGAGCAGCCGGCGGTCGTGCTCACCGGCGGAGGGTCCTACGGGTCCCAGCGGCTCGGCCGGTCGATGCCTGGCGAGGGCCCGGCATCGGCCCCGAGCGCGCGGAGGGTCCCGTCGCACCGCATGCGTGAAGCGGACCGGCCCGGCCCGCCGGCGGGTCCGGCACCCGCGGGCGGCCCCGTCCATGGGCTCCCCACGATCCCGGCCCGACGCCGGCGCACGAGGTTGCTCCTGGGGACGGTCGTCGTGGTCCCGCTGCTCGTCGTCGGGCTGGTCGGCGGCCTCTTCGCCGTGAGGAGTTCCTGGTACGTCGGCGAGCAGAGCGGCCACGTGGCGGTCTTCCGCGGCGTGCCGGGATCGTTCGCCGGCATCCGGGTGAGTTCGCTCGTCCGGACCACGGACATCCCCACGGCCTCGCTCCCGTCGTACAACCAGCAGCAGCTCCGCGAGGGCATCAAGGCCGCCGGCCGGAGCGCGGCCGACCGTGCGGTGGAGAACCTCCGGAACCTGCAGTTGACCGTGGAACAGAACCCGACCTCGACCGTGACCCCCACGGCCACGGCCACGGCCACCGCCACGCCCACGGCGACGGGCACGCCGAGGCCCTCCCCGTGATCGTTCCTGCAGTCCGGCGCAACACCGAGGCGTCGCTGCTGGTGCTGGCGTCGGTCGTTGCCATCGGCGGGTACTGGCTGACGTCGCTGTCCCGCTCGCCGGGCGTGCCGCGCCACCTGGCGCTGTACGGCGGGGTCTTCGTTGCGAGCTACCTGGTGGCGCACCTTGCCGTGCGGCGCTTCGCCCCCGCCTCCGACCCGCTGCTACTGCCAATCGCCGCGCTCCTCAACGCCATCGGCCTGGTGCTGCTGGCCCGGCTCGACGTCGCCTACCGGCCGCACCACCACCTCGCCGGCGCGCAGCTGCGCTGGCTGGTCATCTCGGTCGTCGCCTTTGTGGCGACGCTCGTCGTCGTGCGCGACGTGCGGGCGCTCGCCCGCTACCGCTACACCTGGGCGGTGGCGGGCGTCGCCTTCATCCTGCTGCCCATCGTGCCCGGCCTCGGCATGACCATCAACGGCGCGCGGCTCTGGGTGCGCTTGGGCCCGCTGAACTTCCAGCCGGGCGAGTTCGGGAAGGTCTGCCTGGTGATGTTCTTCGCCGGGTACCTGTCGGAGCGCCGCGAGCTCCTGGCGGTGGCCATCCGGCGGATCGGCCCCATCGGCATCCCGGAGATCCGCCACTTCGGTCCGGTCCTGGTCGCCTGGGCCATCTCCGTCGTGGTCCTGGTCCAGGAGAAGGAGCTCGGGGCCTCCCTGCTGTTCTTCGCCATCTTCGTCGTGATGCTGTGGGTCGCGACCGCCCGCCCGGTCTACCCGCTGTCGGGGCTCGTGCTGTTCGGTGGCGGGGCGTTCGTCGCCTACAACCTCTTCGGCTACGTCCGGTCCCGCTTCGAGGTCTGGCTCAACCCCTTCGGCTCCCCGAGGGGGCACGGCTTCCAGATCGTGCAGTCGCTGTTCGCCCTCGCCACCGGCGGCGTCTTCGGCACCGGCCTCGGCCTCGGCAAGCCCGAACTCATCCCCGAGGTCTCCACGGACTTCATCTTCTCCGCGGCCGGGGAGGAACTGGGCCTCGTCGGGACGACGGCGATCCTCTGTGCCTACGCCATCTTCGGTGCCAGGGTCTTCGGCCTCGCCACCAGGTGCCGGGACGACTTCTCCAAGCTGCTCGTCACCGGCCTTGGGACGGTGTTCTGCCTGCAGACGCTACTGATCATCGGCGGGGTCACCCGGCTGATCCCCCTCACCGGCGTGACGCTGCCGTTCATGAGCTACGGGGGGTCGAGCCTGCTCGCCAACTTCGTGATCATCGCCCTGCTGCTCAGGGTCTCCGACAACCTGGCGGTGGACAACCTCGTGGGGGGCTGGACGCCGGGCTCAAGCGAGTCGCTGGCGGACCTTGGCCCGGCGGGAGGCGGCCGGTGAACCGCCAGATCCGCATCGTGGCGCTGATCGCCCTCGTGCTCTTCGGGGTCGCCTTCGTCAATCTCAACTGGGTGCAGCTCGTGAACGCCGAGCACCTCGCCAACAACCCGGGCAATGTCCGGGTGATCCTGAAGGAGTACGCCATCGCCCGGGGACCGATCCTCTCGTCGGACGAGAAGACGGTGGCCCTCAGCGTCAAGACGCCCAACGAGGACCTCAAGTACCTCCGGACTTACCCCGACGGGGCCACCTTCGCCCACGTCAGCGGGTACTACTCGTCCATCTACGGCAGGGCACAGCTGGAATCGACCTACAACAAGGAGCTCACCGGCCAGGGCGGGGGCCTGACGATGCAGAAGCTGAGCGATCAGCTCTTCGGGGGCACAACGCAGGGCGACACGGTCGTGACGACGATCAGCGAGCAGCTCCAGAAGGCTGCGGCAGCCGCCCTCGGCACGCACAAGGGTGCGATCGTCGCCCTCGACCCGACGACCGGCGCGGTGCTCGCCATGGTCTCGTCGCCGTCCTACGACCCCACGACCATCTCGAGCCATGACGCCAATGCCGACACCAAGGCGTGGAAGGCCCTCCAGGCCGACCCTGGCAAGCCGATGCTGAACCGGGCGGCCAGCCAGACCTACCCCCCGGGGTCCACCTTCAAGATCATCACCGCGGCGGCGGCCCTCCAGAACGGCCTCGGCGTGTCGACGTCCTACGGCCCCACCGGCCAATTCCTCCCGGCCCAGACCACCAGCCCCATCAAGAACTTCGGCAACGAGGTGTGTGGCGGCGACATGGCCCAGGCGCTGGCCCAGTCCTGCAACGTGTACTTCGCCAGGCTGGCGACCCAGCTCCCGGCGGGGGCACTGGCGAAGACGGCCCGCGACTTCGGCTTCGGCGAGGCCCCGCCCCTCGACATCCCCGACGTCGCCAGCCGGCTCCCGACCGACGCCGATCTCAAGTCCCCGGCCTTCACGGCCCAGTCGGCCATCGGGCAGTACAACGTCGCCGGGACCCCCCTGCAGATGGCGCTCGTCGCGGCGGGCATCGCCAACCAGGGAAAGATCATGACGCCGCGCATCGTCAAGGAGGTCAGGGACCCCCAGAGCAACGTCATCCAGCAGAGCAAGCCCTCGGTGTGGAAGACGGCGGTACCCCCGGATGTCGCAGCGACGCTGACCACGTTGATGGAGGGAGTCGTGCACGCAGGGACCGGCACGGCCGCCCAGATCCCGGGCGTGAAGGTGGCGGGCAAGACCGGCACGGCGCAGACCGCCGCCGGGCAGCCGCCGCACGCCTGGTTCATCGCCTTTGCCCCGGCGGACGCCCCGAAGATCGCCGTCGCGGTGCTGGTCGAGAACGGCGGCAACCTCGGCAGCGAGGCGACGGGCGGGAAGCTTTCTGCGCCGATTGCGCAGCAGGTCATGCTCGCGGATAAGCAGGTGCGAGGATGGTGACGTCGTGAGCAAGGAGGCCGGCGTCCCACTGGACCAGAAAGTGGGGCAGCAAGCAACCCGGAGCGTCCTTGGCCGCTACCGCCTCGGCGACATCATCGGGGCGGGCGGCATGGGGACGGTGGTCCGCGCCCACGACGAGGTGCTGGGCCGTGAGGTCGCCGTCAAGTTGCTGCGGGAGGAACTGGCCGCCGACGAGCGCTCCCTGGCCCGCTTCCGCCAGGAGGCCCGCATCGCCGC
>DASPZW010000139.1:0-2426 GCA_035636055.1 Actinomycetota bacterium | reverse complement strand
CTGGGTCACCACCGGGGAGGTGTCGGGGTTCTGGATCCGCCAGATCCCATTGGTCGCGAAGTAGAGGTCAGTGGACATGGGGTCGCCGACGAGGCCGTAGGGGATCTGGGGGACCGCGGCGATCAGGTGGCCGACGGCGAGGGTCACGGGATCGAAGGAATAGATGCCCGCGGTGGGCAGGGCGTTCGTCCCCGCGTAGTAGACGCCGTGGGCGCGCGTGAGACCGATGTTGAAGAGGTTCTGGACGACCGTCGCACCCGAGGCGGGCCCCCCCGTGGCAGGGAACTTGTAGGTGCTCTTGTTGCAGAGGTCGGTCGCGAAGAAGTTGGCGCCGTCCTGGATGAGCCCGACCGGGGCGATACTCCCCACGCAGGTGGCGAACCCCGTGGCGAAGTCGCTCCCTCCCGTGAGCGGGAACGAGAAATTGGAGAACGTCTGCGCGGGCGCCGCTGCCGCAAGGACCGACCCCGCGATCAGCGCTAGGACGACCCCGTACGAGCGATGCGTTGGGTCCGAGACGACGTTGGCGTGGGTCGGGACATGGGGACTCCTCCCGTGGAGACGAAGGTTGGTCTCCTACCTAAACGGTCGAGCGGGGAGAAACCCCACTGATTCCCGCTATCCCGTTATCCCGACGGAGGGGGCACCTGGAACCACTTCTGGAAGAGGAGGGTGTAGGTACCGTCCTTGAGCATGTCGCCCAGGACCCGGTTGATGACCTGGCGCAGCTTGGGGTTCGACTTGGCCACGGCGATGGCGTAGGCGTCGCTCGTCTTGTAGATCTGCACCATCTGCAGCCCCGGGACGGCCTGGACGAGGCGGTCCGAGGTGGGGACATCGGCGAGGACTGCTCCGATGCGCCCGACGGAGAGGTCCGTGAAGGCCAGGGAGATGTCGGCGTAGCCCTTGACCGATGACAGTTTCGCCTGGGAGAGCAGGACGCCCTTGGCGCAGGTCTCCGCCGAGGAGCCCGCCGCCACGCCGATCACCTTGCCGGCGAGGGCCGGGAGGCTGAAGCCTCTCGCCTGGTCCACCCCGACGGTGATCGCCAGGTCGGCCGTGTAGTAGGGATCGGTGAAGTCGACGGTCGACCTGCGGTCGGCGCGGATGCTGAGGGCCGAGATGGCTACGTCGGCCCGGCCCTGTGCGACGCCGGGGAGGATGGTCGAGGGAGTCTCGGTCTGGATCTCCGGGCGGAGGCCGAGGCGGCGGGCGATCTCGGCGATGAGGTCGACGTCGAAGCCCACCGGGGCGCCGGCCTTGAGGCTCTCGAACGGCGGCTTGGAGGGCACCGCCCCGGCCACGAGGATCCCCGGTTGGGCGATGGCGTAGTCGGAGCCGCCGCTCGGGGCTGCGGACGGGGCGGTCCCCTGGTCGACCGTGCAGCCGTTCAGGGTGGTGGACGGAGCCGATGTCGGGTTCGGGGGAGCCAGCACCGTGGGGGCGGGCTCTGTCCGGCAGGCGGTCACGAGAAGGGTGACGGTGGCCACCACAGCGATCCGGAGTATGCAGCGTCCCTCCATTCGGCCTTTCCCGCTATGGGATGCGGACCGTATGGTACTGGGCCGAGAAGTGTGAGGGTTTGGTCAAGAACGGCGATGCCGAATTCGTCGGGTCGGCGGGCAGCCTCGGTCTCAATAGGCCCGTGGTGGGGATGGCTCCGACACCGAGCGGCGGGGGGACTTCCTGGTGGCCTCCGACGGCGGCATCTTCAACTACGGCGACGCCGCGTTCTTCGGCTCGGCGGGCAGCGTCAAGCTCAACAAGCCGATCGTGGGCATCTCCGCATCGGTCACGGGCGGGGGGTACCTCCTCGTGGCCTCCGACGGCGGCATCTTCAACTACGGCGACGCCACCTTCACAGGCACCGCCGGCTCCGCACCGCTGAATTCCCCGGTGGTGGGGATGCTCGGCTGAACCTCACAGCCAGTCAACGGGCGCGGGGACACCCCGCGCCCGTTGGTTTTCGGGCATGCTGTGCGCTGCCTCGACGCTCCGCTATCGTGTGGAACCCCGACATGCGCCTGTACAACACCCTCACGCACGACACCGACCCCCTGCCGCCGGCCCCCGGGCCGGTCCGGATGTACTTCTGCGGGCCGACCGTCTACCGGCGCATCCACGTCGGCAACGCCCGGCCCTTCGTCATCTCGGCCTGGCTGCGGCGCTGGCTGCTCGACAACGGCTACGAGGTGACGCTCGTCCAGAACATCACCGACGTCAACGACAAGATCTACCAGGCAGCACCCGGGGCGAGCGCCGAGCTGGCGGCGCAGGCCGCCGCCTGGTACATCGAGGACACCGACCGCCTGGGACTCGGCAGGCCGGACGTCGAGCCGAGGGCCACCGAGACCGTCGGCCAGCAGATCGCCCTCATCGAGGAACTGTTCGGCCGGGGCCTCGCCTACCAGGCCGAGGGCGACGTC
>DASPZW010000138.1:0-4310 GCA_035636055.1 Actinomycetota bacterium | reverse complement strand
TCGACGTAGCGGGCGACCGCATTGTCGCCGCCGGCGGTGTTCTCGATGAGGATCGGCACCGGGAACTCCCGCTCCTCGAAGACCTTCCACCACCGGGTCGGGCCCTCCGCGGGGTCGTCCTCGGCATGCCCGCCGTGCACGATGACCCCGGCCGCCCCGATCGCCGCCGCCGCGTCGACGGTCTGCGCGAGCGTCTTGCGGGAGGGTACCCGGATCCGCGGCGAGGGGTGGCAGACGTTCAGCCGGTACGGAGCGTGGACGTAGATCGGCACCTCGGCGGCCCGCAACGCCTCGGCGTCCGCCCGGGGCTTGGGCTTCTCGAAGCTCTGGGGGTTGCCGAGGAACATCTGGATCGCCTCGGCGCCGATGGCCTTGGCCTCTCCCAGGGGGTCCTCGTCCGGTACGTGGGCGCCGATGAGCATCGCCGCAGCCTATCAACGGAGGGCCTGGAGACCCGGTGGAATCGTGCCCGATCGGGAAGGGTCTTGCTACGAATTCTCCTTTGAGGTCTGACCCACGGTCCGGTAGTAGGCCCCCATGGGACAGGACCAAAGGCCTTCTCCGTCGGGGCATTCCCAGACCGAGCCGGAAGGGGTTGCCACCGGCCTGAGCGGATGGCCATGGAGTGGGCAGGCTGGTCTGGCCTCCCTGACTTCCTCAATCACTGCGTCCTGGATTGACTCCGCCAGGAAGAAGGGCAACTGCTCGATGTAGGAGACATCCACCTCCATGATCAGGACCCGGCGTCCCCTCAGGTAAACAATGCCCGCCCAACTCCCTTCTTCCCTGCCGCCACGGCGAGCCCCCCAGGGAGGATCAACTTCATCCAATTGAAACGATGGGATCCAAGCGACGTTGATCAGGTCGGGTTCCGAGTCGATGCCGAGATCTCGAGCGACGACCTCCATTGCGTCAGATAGCAGATGGACAGGAGAGGCCTGCTGCTCTCTTGCCTGCTCTGCATAGTGTTGGACAAGCTCCTCCTGGTTCCCCTCAGAGCCTGTAGCTGTCCGATAGCGATCGCCAATAGCTGCATTAGCCCTACCGCTCTGAGCCTCGCCCATGGCTTCAACCCTCCTCTAGCGGACTCCCACCCGATAGTTGGCCCAAAAGTCGTGCAGGCTGTTTGCACCAGGGACCGTATAGGCAAACCTTGCGATTATGTCGACGGTATCGCCCGCCCGCAATGAATGGTAGGTCCAAGGTGCATCACCCTTGAATTGAAAGCGTGCCCCAATCGAGGAGTGAAACAAGTAGGAGGCAAGTTCCGTATGAGGTCGATAGTTGTTGACCTCCTTGCCTCTCGCGTATACGTGGTATTCGAATCTAACAGGGGTCTGACCCGATTCGATTTGCCATTGCTTCGCGATGGTGAATCCCCACTGCATGCTGGGATGGGCGTAATTGTACTGCACCTGGAACAGCCCGACGTAGCTTGAGTCGTATGCGAAGGGGGTCTGCCGCCTCGTCTCAAGATAGATGAAGTTAGTGGTCGAAGGGACCCGAGTCGGACCGAGGCCGCCGGGAGCACCCTTTGCGAGCGCGGGAGACGCTAGAAAGACCGAAGATAAGACCACGACTGCGATGAGTCGCCGGAACGGGCGTACTTCCGACATACAGGGCAACCATCGCCGACGTGAGCGTCGGACAAGCCCAGGCAGATGTCTCGTAACGTCCACGGGTACGTCCAATCGGGTCTCTTTTCTGGAAGGGGCGTCACGGCTTCCAGCCTGCCTGCATTTCTGCCTTTCGCGGAAGTGCTGGCTCGCACTATACCATATTTCTACATAAGATAACGTACTATAAGAATCAACATGGCCTCGGAGTACGGTACTGTGGCTAGTCTCCCAAGCCAATTGGCGGCGCTGAGGCTCATCTTCCGCAGTAGCGAGAAGAGTACGGGGAACAGACAGGCCAACTGAGCCCGCTTACCCTTCGGCGGCCACATTCTCCGGGTCCAGGAGGCCCGATCCGGCTCAACCAGCTCCATCGTGGGCCTAGGTCAGACGCTTCTCAAGCGAGCGATTGCCCAATAGAAGTATATACCTATATATTAATATGTGTTATGCTGCGATCTCGGAAAGGGGGAGCCATGGCGAATTGCCAGACGTGTGGTGCCGAGATCGAGGTGCCGGAGGGGTGGTCGGTGGGCTCAGCGGCACGACGGCACTATTGGACGGACCACCCCGACCGGATGCTCAAGCCGCAGGCGGACCGGGCAGCCCTCAGCCCGGCGACGCCGCCTGCGCCAGCCGGTCCAAGTGAGCCTCCATCGCCACCAAGGCGGCGTCGGCCTCGGCCCGTGTGATGGTACGGGAGTCCAGGGAGCCGTCCGCGAGGTAGCAGTAGGTGAGGGTGAGCGGCCCACGGAATGCCACCCCGAGGCGGCCGAGGGCCGCCGCGTAGAGGGAGAGCTGATCCATCCCGCCGGGCAGGTCGCCGGGGGTGACGAGACGCCCGCCGGTCTTGAAGTCGACCATCTCCAGCCCGCCGTCGTCGGTCTCGTACACCGCATCGATCCGGCCCCGGACCACCCCGGCCCCGACCTTGAGGGCGAAGGGGAGCTCCGCCATCGGTTCGCCGGAGTCGAGGGTCGCCATCCGCCGCTCGCCGAACCCCATCGCCTTCCAGCGCTCCCGCAGCTCTCCAACGCGGCCCGGCTCCAGCAACGCTGCGGGCATGTCGAAAGCCTCCTCGTCGGCCAGCCCCGTCAGGCCGCGCGCCTGTTCCTCGATCCAGCGGTGGACTTCGACACCGATCCGGGCCGCCTGCGACGGCTTGCGGGGCAATGGCCGCGTGAGGTCGCCGGGCCGGATGCGGTCCGCCACCAGCCCGACCGCCTGGGTGGCCGAGATCGACCTCGGCAGGCGGGATCCCCGGCCGGCCGGAGGTGCCTGAGCGTCCTCGTCCGACCTCACCAGCGCGGCCGCAACGGCACGGTGGCCGGCCAGGAGCTCCTCCGCCCGGGCACGTGCGCCGGCGTCGAGGCGGCCGAGGAGCTCCCCGGCGGACGTGGCCCCGGCCAGCAGGTCGTCCAGGGCCACCGGGTACCCCTCGGGGAAGAGCCCGTCCCGACGGAGGCGGTTCGGGGGGTCGGGGGGCCACACCGCCAGCCCGCTCAGCTTGGCCACCAACGGGCTCTCGGGGGGCATGGCCGCGGGAGGGAGTTCCTCGGTCTCGGCGTCGTCCCGAACCTCCTCGAAGAAGACAGATGGCCCCCGGGGCTTGTTCTGGCGGTGGTACCACCAGGCCGCCGTCACGTAGAGGCGCTTGCGGGCCCTCGTGAGGGCGACGTAGAAGAGGCGGCGCTCGTCCTCGACCGCGCGCTCTTTGAGCTCACGCTGCAGCTCGGCCTTCTTGCGAGGCCGGCCGTCCGGCTGCCAGGGGTTCGGGAGGTGCTGGGCGTCCTCCCGGACCAGGTGCGGGAGCTGGCCCTGGGAGGTCATCGGGTTCGACGTCCGCTCGTCCGGGAAGATCGAGTCCACCCGCTCGTCCTTCTCGTTGATGCGGGCGGCGACGCCGGGCACGAACACGACGTCGTACTCCAGGCCCTTTGCCTGGTGCACGGTCATGAGGCGCACCGCGTCCACGGCGCTGGGCGCCCCGAGCTCGAGCGTCTCCTCGACCTCCTCGGCGGCGTCGAGGTAGGCGAGGAACGCCGGCAGCGAGGGGTCCCCTGAGACGGGGGCGAACCCGGCCACGACGCCGAGGAAGCCGGTCAGGTTGACCGAGGCGCCCGCGCCCGCCGTCTCCAGCGCCTCGGCGATGCCGGACTCCCGCATGACCGCCTGCACCAGGTCGGCCAGCGGCTCCCCGGTGCGGCCCCGCAGCGCGGCAAACTCGGTGCGGGCGCGATCCAGCCTGGCCAGCGCCTCGGGTCCGAGACCGGCGATGTCGGCCAGGTGGTCGAGGGCCTCCGACAGCGAGTAGGCGACCTCGTCGGGCTCGGCCTCCACCTCGGTCGCCGCCTCCTCGGGGGCATGCAGCTCCTTGCGTCCTTCGGTGAGCTCCTTGGTTTGGCGCGCCGCCCAGCGGGCGAGCAGGGTGAGGTCGCGGTAGTGGATCCGAAACCGCGGCCCCAGCAGGATCCGGGCAAACCAGCGGTTGGCCATCGGCCCCGGGTCGGCAATGACCCGCAGCCACGCAATCGTGTCCAGGACCTCGGGGACCTGGAGCAGCCCGGCCAGGCCCACGACGTCGACGGGGATGCCCCGCGACCGGAGCGCGTCGTGGATCGGGCGGATGTGGGACTTCCGGCGTACGAGGATGGCGAACTGGTTCCACGGCGTGTCCTCGCCGTGCAGCCGCTC
>DASPZW010000137.1:0-6261 GCA_035636055.1 Actinomycetota bacterium | reverse complement strand
GCGCCCGGCGGGCATGGAACCACAGGGCGAACTGCACGACGGCCAGCACCGAGACGACCAGCACCCCGCCGGCGATGACGACCTCGAGCGCGGCGAGGCCCTCCTCGCCCCGGCCGAGCCCACGCAGTCGACCTGACATCTTTCCTCCCCTGCTCGTCACTCTGGTCCCCCGGTGGTCGCCCAACGACTCGGGGCGGCTCCATCCGGCGTCACCCGGCGGCGAAGTTGGGCACCTCCTCGCCGCGGACCTCGTACACGGGGTAGTTCGCCGTGATGGCGCGCTGGATCGGGGCAAGGCCGGCCCGCCAGGCTCCGCCGTTCAGCCGCCACACGACGTCGAACACGACGGTGAGCGAGACGGGATAGCCGCCCTGCCCGCTGTTGACGGCCCCGGTGGGGAATCCCGCGGCCTTGCTCTTCACCCGGTACTTGTGGGTCACCGCGCCGTTCAGCTCAGGCCAGGCGACGCCGGGTCCCGAGCTCTCGACTCGGAAACTGTCGCCGAAGTCCCAGTCGAAGCCCTGGGGGGTGGCGAGCACGTCCACCACTCCCCCACCGGCGGTCGGACCCGACCACTGGATCGGCTTGCCGTCGTAGCCGGTCGCCCAGAACGAGCTCACGATCCCGCAGATCCCACCGTAGGTCTGGCTCGGGAACATGGCGATCGAAGCCGTGGGCATGGGGATCTTCTGCAGCAACGCCACCGCGGTTCCCTGGGGCGTGACAGGCAGCGGGCAACCTCCCGGAGGACAGGGTGCCTGTGGTGTCACCCACACAACTCCGGTCGGGCTCCCGTCGCACATCTGAATCATGGGCACTGTCGGAGGCCCGGCCTCCGGCTGCTGTCCTTGCTGTTGCGATCCGCTGATCAGACCACCGATCACATCGCCGAACTGTTGCTGAGCGGGTGCGGCGTCCCATAGAACGCACGCTGGACCGGTCGGCCGGATAGCGACGGAGGCAGGCCCCAGCGTGTCGCACTCCGCCTGCGATTGCACAAAGGCCGAGCCGCTCGTCTGATCGGTCCAGACGTGCGTCGATTTGAGCTGTGAAGTTCTCGGCCCATCACAGGCGTCACCTGTCGCCGGCTGAGCTGAACTCGGGACCGCCCCCCCGACCAACAGGGCGACGACAAGTACGGCTCCTAATTGATTTCTGATCCAAGGACGACCTTCCACGAGCCCGGTGACACCTCCTTGAGTGTGAAGGATTGATGTCCATGGCGATTAGGATCTGGCTCGAGGGGTCGCAGAGTCGCCGGATCCACCCGGACGGTGTGATCCACATAGAAGTCGTCCACCTGAGCGCCGATGCCCGGACCTCCTAGGCCATCCACTACTACGGTGCTCTTGATGTTGTGCTCCATCTGAATGATGTAGGTCTGGCCCAGCGACCGATCATGCTCAAGTGCGGATTGCGCGTAAGTCAGGGCCGTTCCCGCGGCAACTTGGGAGAGCGGCCCCGGATCGTGGCTGAGCGCCGTCTCCTTGACGACGTCCCAGTAGCGCAGGTAGGCCTGGCGGGCCTGCTCCCTTAGCTGGTCCAGGGTCGGGCTCGGCGTGACAGACGGGGTTGCGGCGACCGTGGCGGATGCCGTTGGAGCTGCTGAGACGGCAGGCTTGGGTGCGACCTGCGGCCGATGAGCCGGCAGGATAGCGAAGCCGAGGGCGACCAGGGCGACCCCGGTAACCATGGGGATTCCTACGCTGAGCGGGCCATGGCGCCGGCCCCCCAAAGCCAGGAGCCGGCTCAGGCCCCACGTAGCGACGAGGGTGCCCAGGCCGGCGGCCAGGTCGACGTTGAGGAACACGACGAACGAGAGTCCCAGGGCGAGCACGGCGAGACCCGCCACGGCGAGGAGCTTGAACAGCTGCGTCCGCCGGCCAGCCGGGGGAAAGCTCTCCCCTGCCGGCCGTTGCCTGAGATCTACGCCTTTGCGCATTCTTCCTTCACCTCGCCCCGGCCGTCCCCCGCAGCAAGATCAGCCAGGTGACTCGTTCCTGACACAACGATTCTCGCGCTTTCCTCCACTCCTTGAACTCCTACGCTCCCCCTTTCCGACCTAGTTGCCGATCAGCCTGATCAGGCTGTCGGCCTTCGTCGAGATGGCGTTGCCGTAGCGCACGATCACGGGGATCACGATCGCGAGCAGCACCGCAGCCACCACCACGACCTCGACGGCTTCGATCCCCTCGTCGTTCCTCAGCAGCTCCACGATCCGTTCGATCAACGCAGTCACCTCCCCTCTGGACCTCAAAGGCTCTTCTCGATCATCACCAGCGCCGGATAGCCGAGCAGGACGAAGAACACACCGGCGAGCAGCCCGGTGGTCACCACCATCCAGGTCACCGCACGGTTGGAGCGCTCGAGCACACGCTGACGGCGACGCTCCAGCATCCCGAAGGCCTGGACGCGCAGCCGCTCCTCCAGCGGGGTGCCCCGCTCCGACGCCCTCAGGGTGGCCGCCAGCACGCCTGCCTGCGGATGGCCGGTGCGCCGGGCCACCTCGGCGACGAGCTCGACGCCACTGCGGCCCGCCCGGTCGGCCCGGCGCAACAGCTCCCCGTACGTGCCCTCCGCGGCTGCCATGGCCTGGCGCAAGGCCTGCTCGACGCCCATCCCCCCCGACACGGCGACGCTGAGCAGCAGGCCCAGCCCGACGACGCCGTCCTCGAGCTCCAGCTCCCGCCGGCGAGCCGCTCCCCTGAGGGACGCGTCGGGCGAGGCCGCCGCGACCACTCCGAGAACAAGCCACAGCCACGCCGGCCCGAGAGACACTCCCCACAGCGCCGAGCTGATCGGCAGCACGACGAAGCCGATGACGCCGCATGCCACCCGCTGGCCGAGGTGCAGGGCGACGGCGGTGCGACGTGCCTGCTCGTCGCCGGCGAGTCGGGCCGGCGCATCGCCGACCGGGTCGACCGGCCACGCCACCTTGCCGGCCAGGGCGAGGCGCTCCTCGAGGCGCCTGGTCGACAGTCCAGCCCGGGCGAGCAGTCGCTGAAGGCCGGCCCCGGACCGCTCCAGGCCCGGGCGAAGGGACCGCAAGATGGGGCTGGCACCCAGAGTGGCCGCCGGCAAGGTGGGCCGGGGCGTCGGGGAGGCCGCATCGCTGCGGGCCAGTTCCTCGGAGAGGCTTGGCCGGCGCGAGCTCACCAGGATCCACCACGCCGCTGCGGCGAACAGGAGCCAGGACAGGCCGAGCAGGGCGATCACAGGCTGCCTCCCGGGGTCGATCCGAGGCGCAGCATCAGCCAGTAGCAGCCCACGAGACCGCCGAAGCCGCCCGCCATGACGAGCTGGCCCGCACCGCTGCGGTAGGCCGAGAGATAGCCGGGGTCGACGGCGGTGACGTAGAGGACCAGGCCCACCGTGATCGCCACCACCACGCTGGCGGCAAGCCTCAGGCCCCCCACCCTGGCACGGATCTCCTGCTCGGTCGAGGCACGCCGTGCGGTCGTCTCCGCCAGGGCCGAGAGGATCGGCTGCAGCGCCCCACCGGAGCGGTAGGCGCCGGCCACGCTGGCGGCGAAGACTCTGAACAGTGGATCCTCCACGCTCTCCCCGAAGGCGCGGAGGCCCTCCTCCACCCCGGCACCGCGGCTCACGCTGCGCAGCATCGCCAGCTGCGCCGCCAGCTCGGCCGGTCCGGTGTCGGTGACGACGCCGATGCCCTGGGCCAGTCCCTGGCCGCCCGCCTCGACGTCGTGGAGGCGCCCGGCCACCTCGGCGAGGCCCTGGCGCAACCGCAGGCGCCGTCGCTCGGCCTGGTCGGCCCGGAGGGTCCCGACCGCCATCGCGGCGAGGATGCCCACACCGAGGGCGGCCGCCGGCAGGCGGGTCCAGACCGCCACGACCACGCCGGCCAGGATCCCAGCCAGGGCCTCGGGGGGGCGCACAGCCCCGCCCGGGACCCGCAGGCGCCGCAGGCTGGCCGGCGACTGCACGGCGGCGATCGCCAGGCCGAAGCCAGCGGCCAGGGCCAGGGCCACCCACACGCTCACTGGGTCACCTCCCGGAGGGGCGACCACCCCAACCGGCGCAACGCCTCCGCCTTGCGGCCGCCCGGCACGATGCCGCACCAGCGCAGCTCGCCGGAGGCGTCGGCGCGGAACAGGTCGTTCAGCATGATGTCGGAGCCAACGACGCGCTCGACCTCGGAGATGGCCTCGACGATGCGGCGGCGGTCCGGCGCCCTCCCCATCTGCACCACGACGTCGACCGCATGCCCGATCATCCGCCGGGCACCGTCGGGGCTCCAGGAGTCCTCGCCCTGGGTGCAGTAGCTCTCGAGCTTCTCCAGGGCATCGCGCGGCGAGTTGGCGTGCAGGCTCGAGAGCGACCCCTCCGCCCCGCAGTTCATGGCGTGGACGACGTCGCGTGCCTCGGGGCCCCGGGCCTCGCCCAGGATGATGCGGTCCGCCCCCTGGCGCATGGCCTCGCGCACGAGGTAGCGAAGCGAGATCTCCCCCTTGCCCTCGACGTTGGCCCGCCGTCCCTCCAGGGTCCCCCACCGCCGGTGGCCCGTGGGGAGGCGCAGCTCGGTGAGCTCCTCGATCACGATCACCTTCTCCCCGTAGGGGATCTCCGAGAGCAGGCCCTGGATGAGGGTGGTCTTGCCATCGCCGCTGCCGCCCGACACCACGATGTTGCAGCGGGCGTGCACCATGGCGGCGAGCATGTGGCGTCCTGCGGCGGAGAAGGTCCCCGCGGCCTCGAGCGTCGCCAGGTCGGGTTGGGCGAGGCGCTGAAGCCGGATGGTGATGATGGGACACGACCACCCCAGCCCCCGGGCGACAGGAGCCACGACGGCGTGGAACCGTCCCCCGGGGATGGCGAAGTCGACGGCCGGCGAGGCGTCGTCGACGCGGTGGCCCGCCTGCTCCGCCTTGCGCCGGATGAACGCCGCCATGGCATCGGGCGAGGCGAAGTCGAGGGGGATGCGGGCGAGGCGGTCGCCGTCGAGGAGCACCCAGCCCTCGTCCGGGGCCTGCGCCTCGACCTGGATCGCGTCGGGCATCCTGCAGGCCTCCTGCATGGGGCCCATCCCGAAGATCTCGTCGATCGTGCGCTGGGTGATGCGCTCCCGGACATCGGGGCCCCATGCGTCCTGCCCCTCCCCCACCCTGCGGCGGTCCTCGGCCTCGCACAGGTCCGCGACGGCGGCCCATGCCCGGGCCTCGTCCGCCGTGTCCGGCGCCAGCAGGGCACGCTCGGTGAGGATCTGACCGACCCTGCGGCCGGCGGCGTCCAGGAGCTGGCGAGCTCCCCCGCTCACCACGGCGCGCAGGGCCTCGTCGGGACCCACGATCACCACGACACCTCGCCGACGCCCCGGGGCCTCCAGCGCGCCCTGGCCCGGGCCGCGGGAGCCGGCAGGCCCTTGGCCTCGGCCACGAGCTGGCGGGCGAGCTCGCCGAACACCCTGGAGAGCCTGCCCGGCACCGGCGCGTGCCGGCGGATGGCCTCGGCCACCTCATCGGGGACGAAGGGCAGCACCGCACCGACCTCCAGCAGCATCGCCTCCTCGAGCTCACGGCGATCCGGGTGGCTGCGGGCCAGCGGGTTCATGACCAGCTTCACGTCGCCGAAGCGGTCGGGGTCGAAGCTACGCAGAGCCAGGCGGGCGGCGATGGCCGACACCCGGTCGGGGCGCATCACCAGCAGCAGGATGCCGCAGGTCCGGGCGATGTCCATGGCCTCGCCGGGCACCCTGCCGAGGTCCAGCACGAGCCAGTCCGCCAGCTGGGCGGCCGAGGCGATCACCGCTGCGGGGTCGGGGCGGACCCTGTCCAGCGCGTTGACCCCGGGGATGGCAGCCAGGGCGCCGACGCGGTGGATCTCTTCGGCCAGAGCGCCGGGACTGGGAGCCGTGCCCGCCACGATCGCGCTGCGCCCCAGACCGGAGCCGGCCGTTGGCTGCAGCCACGCCCACAGGGAGCCGCCTGCGGGGTCCAGCTCGACGAGCAGTGCCCGCTCCCCCGCCCGGGCAAGGGCCTCGGTCAGGTACAGGGCGGAGAGCGTCACCCCCGGAGTACGTGCCCCGGCGACTCCGACGATCCGGGCCCGATCGCTCATTGCGGCGAGGAGAGAATCACGAGTCCCACGCCGCCGAGGCCCTGGACGGCGAGGATCTGAGCGGCGACGTCGGGGCTGGAAAGGGCCACGGTCACGACGATCTTGCCGGAGGCCTCCGAGGGGGCAACGGCCAGGACCCGGGCGACAGGAGCGAGCACCTTCGGAGTGCTGGCGCCGGCGCTG
>DASPZW010000136.1:0-6919 GCA_035636055.1 Actinomycetota bacterium | reverse complement strand
AGCCAGGACGGGTCCTTGCCGTCGGCGATCTTGCAGTTGAGCACCACCACGACGCCGGCGTCCCTGCCGGCGAGGTAGCGGAGCACCTCGGTCCAACCTGCGGGATTCTTGGCGAGCAGCAGGCGGGCCCCGCGGCCGTCGGGCAGGTGCCAGGTTGCCTGCCGGCCGGCGACATCCCGGACGCCGGACATGGCGAGCGCCCCCTTGTGGGCGTCGACCCCAACCTCCCGGGCCGCCGCCAGGGCCATGCCGGCATTGGCCAGGTTCCACCGCCCCGGCAAGGACAACGAAAGCGGGACCCGTTCCTCGCCGGCTTCGAAGACGCCGTCGTGGACGCGGATCCCGGCGGCCGGCATCTCGAACCCACAGGCCGATCCGAACCAGCGGTCGCGCCACTCGAGGAGCGCGCCGCAGGCGGGGCACGCCGTGGCGTCCTCCCGCCACGACAACCCGGTGTCGACCCACACGACATCGGCGTTCTGCGCCGCCCAGACCACGAGGGGGTCGGCGGCGTTGGCGATCACCCGCTGGCCGGGGCGGGCAGCGAGCATGTCCCGCCACCGGGCGGCGACCTTGCCCACCTCGCCGTAGCGGTCGAGCTGGTCCCGGCTCAGGTTGGTGAGCACGACGAGGTGGGGGTCGAGGGCGGCGATCACCCGGGGCAGGGCCGCCTCGTCCACCTCCAGGACCGGACGGCCGGCGGGCGGCCCGTCGGCGAGTGCGGAGGCGAGGCCGGAGGCGAGGTTGGCGCCGGTGTCGTTGGAGATCACCGGGGCCCCGGCGGCCTCGACGGCGGCAGCCAGCAGCCTGGTCGTGGTGGTCTTGCCGTTGGTCCCGGAGACAACGATCGCCTGCCGCCCGGCAGCCAGCTCGCCGATGACCCCGGGGGCCAGGGCGAGGGCCACCCGGCCCCCGATCGTCACGCCGGCCCCCATCCCGGCCCGCCGCGACACGCGCCCGGCGAGCCTCCCCGCCTGGACGGCGAAGGCGGTGCGGGCGGAGCGCTGCGGCGTCGAGGTCATTGCGCTCAAGCCTAAGCGGCAGAAGGCCGACATAAGTAGTGAGAGGGGTCTCAGAAAGGGTGGGCTCGCCCGTGGCGGTTCGCCAGCAGTTCAATTACTGCACCAACTGTGGGATGCCGCTGTCCGCGCGCGGCGGGGAGCCGGTCTACTTCTGCCGGAGCTGTGGCCACGGCCTCCGGGATGCCCCACCCTCCAGCGACCCTTCCCCGGGGCCTCCCGTCCTGGTCCTTGTCGCCGACCCGCCCCATCACGGCCGGGTCCGCCGGGCGGGTGCCGCAGCGGTGGACGTGCTGCTTGCGGGCTTCGCCGGGCTCGTGGCGGGGGCCGTCGCGGCCCAGTTGGCCGTCATCGTCCAGGGTGCCCACACGGCGGGCGGCGTGACCTTTGCATGGATCATCGGCGCAGGCACACTCCTGGCCTACCAGCCCGTGTTCTGGGCCTGTCACCGGCGCACTCCGGGCATGCAACTCTTCGGGCTCAGGCCAAAGCCCCCGTACCCGCCCACCACAGCGTCGTAATCGGCCGGCCGCCACCCAGGCCGATCGGATGCGACGGATCCACGCCCAACTGCTCCAGGGCCTCGGCCACCTGCGGATCGGCAGACGGCGGCAGGCAGAGCCGCCGGCGGTGGTAGGCAACCATCTCCTCGAAGGTCTCGTAGACGTGCAGCGGCGGGGTGTCCCAATGCTCGACCGACACCTCGTGGCCCAGCGAGGAGATCGCGGCGCGGGCATCCTCCCAGGTCGGCCCTTCCGGCCGCTGCAGGCCGTGGAAACGGATCCAAAGCGGGTTCATCGGCTCGACCGGATGGTGCTGGGTCATCTCGACGACCACCCGCACCCTCGCGTGGTCCGTCAGGGCCTCGAGGAAGGGCCGGAGGTCCATGACGTTGTAGAGCACGTGGTGGCAGGCGACAACGTCGGCCACCGGCACCCCGGACGCCACGTCGGGCCAGCGCCCGGCCACGGTTGCCACCGCCGCATGAGGGCCCGGCAGGCCGGCCGCCAGGTCGGCGAGGGATGACAGCATCGCCGGGTCGCTGTCCACCGCCGTGATGCGCGAGGCCTTGGCGGCAAGCGGCAGGGAGGCCGCGCCGGCACCGGAGCCCACATCGAGCACCGTGCCGCCCGCTGGCAGCGCCTCCAGGGCCCGCCGGTAGGAGAGGCCCGCCCGGTCGCTCACCTGGCGTCGGGCCCGTCCTGCGAAGACACCTTTCGTGAACACCCACGGCTCCTCCGGCGCGGCGGCCAGGATGGCGTCGGGGATCCCCCAGCCGGAGAGGTCCCGCGTCCAACGCTCAAACAGCTCCTCAGATGTTTCCAAGGCGTCTCCTCCGGGAATCGAGGGTAGTCAAGCGCAGCTCCTCCGGGGACACCCACTGACCCCTCGGGGGCACCGAGCAAGGGAAAGCCTTCCATAACTGGTCCGAAGTGGCAGGTCGCGTGTATGGTTGGAGTGCTGAACCCCCACCGGCCGGGGCTTCACGGCGCGTACTTCGTCCGGACGACACGTAGGTAGGTCATGAGCCAGAACGCCAAGATATCTTCCAGAACAAAAAGTGACGTGCTGTCGCGCACCCGCGGCCCCGACCAGCTCGATCCCCTCGCCCTCTACCTGGACGCCATGGGGCGCTACCCGCTCCTCACCGACATCGACGAGGTGGAGCTGGCGAAGGCGATCGAGGCCGGCAAGCAGGCCGAGGCCACGCTGGCGGCCCCCAAGAAGCGCAAGCCCACGCCCAACCAGGCGGCAGCCCTCCAGGCGGCGATCGCCGACGGCAGGGCCGCCAAGCGCAAGTTCATCCAGTCGAACCTCAGGCTGGTCGTCTCGATCGCCCGCCGCTACTCGGTGGCGGGCCTCCCCCTCCTGGATCTCATCCAGGAGGGCAACCTTGGCCTCATCCGGGCCGTCGAGAAGTTCGACTACCGGCGGGGCTTCAAGTTCTCCACCTACGCCACGTGGTGGATCCGTCAGGCCATCACCCGTGCGATCGCCGACAAAGCCCGCACGATCCGCATCCCCGTCCACATGGTGGACACCCTGCAGCAACTCCGCAGGGTGGGATCGGACCTGCTCGAGACCCTCGGCCGCGAGCCGACGCTCGACGAGATCGCGGTCGCGGCCGGGATGAACCCGGAGAAGGTGCGGGATGCGTTCCGGGTCCTGCCCGAGCCGGTCTCCATCCACGAGCCGGTCGGAGAGGACGATGCGGAGCTCGGCGACTTCATCCAGGACACCGAGGCGCAGGGGCCGTTCGAGGCAGCCGCCCTGGCCCTGCGCCAAGAGGACCTCCACCGGATGCTGGGCGCCCTCACCGAGCGGGAGAAGAAGGTCCTGGCCCTGCGGTTCGGCCTGCTGACCGGCCAGGCCTGCACGCTGGAGGAGGTCGGCAAGGAGTTCGCCCTCACGCGGGAGCGGATCCGCCAGATCGAGGCGAAAGCCCTCTCGAAGCTGCGGCATCCGTGCCTGCCGAACAACCTGCGCGAGGCCCTCTCGCCCTAGCCGGGCCGACGACGTCAAGCCGCCAACCGGGCAGTTGCACCCGGATATCGTTGCCATCCGAACATTTCACGGCGTAATCTGGAACGCGGCTGCAGGCGCCATCGCCGGCGCCTGGAGTCATGCCGCAGCGGGGGCGATCGCCAATGGAGCCAGACACCACAGCAGCGGACCGGTCGTCTGTCGAATGTGTCCGCAGCCTGCAGCGCACCGAGGGCCTTTTGGCCGGCAGGATGAACAACCGGTTCCGGCCGTTCGGTCTCTCCACCGCGACCTTCAACGTCCTGATCGTGCTCCTCCAGGCCGGCGGGTCCCTCTCTCCCTGCGAGATCGGCGAGCAGCTTGCGGTCACCCGGGGCACCGTCACGGGCCTCATCGACTCGCTCGAGCGCCAGCGGCTCGTGCGGCGGCAGCCCCATCCGAGGGACCGCAGGATGCTGCTCATCGAGCTGACCGACGAGGGCAGGTGCACCCTCGATCGGCTCATGCCCGACCACTACCAAGGTATGAGCGAGCTGCTCGCCTGCCTCTCCGAGTCCGAAAAGGCCGCCTTCGTCGACGTGCTTGCGAAGATCAGGGGCCACCTGACCCGCGAGTCCGGCCCGCTCGGCGTCCCGCCAGCGGACGACTGATCCATGAGGGCCGTCCTCCTGGCCCTCGGCGTCGCCACGATCCTCGGGGTCTTCTGGGACGCCTTCGAGACGCTGATCCTCCCCCGGCGCGTGTCCCGGCGGCTGCGGCTGGCCCGGGTGTTCTTCCGGAGCACCTGGGGATTCTGGGCCTGGACGGCCAAGCTGTTCCGCGCGCCCGGTCGCCGGGAGAACTACCTGGGCTTCTACGGCCCGCTCTCGCTGCTGTTCCTCGTGGCCGTGTGGGCCGCGGGCATGATCCTGGGCTTTGGCCTGCTGCTCTCCGGCGGTGGCCGGCTCCACCCGCAGGGCTCCGGCAGCTTAACCACCCACCTCTACCTCAGCGCCAGCTCGTTCTTCACCCTCGGCCTGGGCGACGTCACACCGGCCAACCCCTTCGCCCGGACCGTGATCGCGGTCGAGGCGGGCGCCGGGTTCGGATTCCTGGCCCTCGTGATCGCCTACCTGCCCGTGCTCTACCAGTCCTTCTCCCGGCGGGAGGTCCGCATCTCCATGCTCGACGGGCGGGCCGGCTCCCCGCCATCGGCCGGCGAGCTACTGGGGCGGCGTGGGTCCGCGTACGCGGAGACAGGTGCCGCGTTCCTCCGCGACTGGGAGCTGTGGTCGTCGGAGCTGCTGGAGAGCCACCTCTCCTACCCCGTCCTCGGGTACTTCCGCTCCCAGCACGACAACCAGTCCTGGCTGGCGGCGCTGACGCTGATCCTCGACGGGTGCTCGCTGGTGATCGCCGGCATCGAGAGCATCCCCGACAGCCAGGCCCGCCTCACCTTCGCCATGGCCCGCCACGCCGCCGTCGACCTCGCCTCCACCATCGGCACCCCCCCGGCGGCGCCCGACCCCGACCGGCTCCCGCCCGAGGACCTTGCCCGCCTCCGGGTCCACCTGGCGGGCCGTGGAGTGATGCTGGCCACCGGCGAGGAGGCCGAGGAGGTGCTCGGCAACCTCCGCGCCAGCTACGAGCCCTACGTCAACTCCCTGTCGAAGCACCTCCAGATGCGGCTCCCAACCTGGCTCCCGGCCGAGGGCGCCATGGACAACTGGGAGGTCACGGCCTGGGAGATAGGGTCCGGGCGGCGCATACGCCGCGACATCGACCCACCGTCGGACGCGGGCCGGGCTCAGACCCCGAAGCGGTAGTCGTCGAAGAAGGCGACCGGCTCGTAACCGATCTGGCGGTAGATGTGGTTGGCTGTCGCGTTGGTCAGGTCGGCGAACAGGAAGCAGCGGCTGAGGCCCCCGTCGAGCAGCGACTGGCTCAGGGCGGCCACCGACGAGCTCGCATACCCCTTCCGCCGGTGCTCCGGGGGGGTGTACACGGCGTACACCCGCCCTCCGTTGGGGGTCGGCCGCCCGCTCGCCACCATCGAGACCGGGCCGGCGTCCTCCCAGAGATAGACGCTGCGGCCCCGGTGCGACACCAGGTCCAAGGCCATCTGCATGGCAGCGTTGCGGTCTGGTTCCCCCTCCGGGAGCGCCTCGTCGTTGAAGGCGGCGATCCACCCGCCGACGAGGGGGGCATCTCCCGGCTGGCCGGCCCGCAGGCGCCCGGGTGCGGGATGCTCCGGCGGATGGATCGCTGTGGCCTGGTAGACCTGCATCGCTATGGCCCGCCGGAACGGCAGGGCGTGGAGGCGCCCCCACGACGCGGCGAAGAGCTGGGCTTCGGCCGGCGGGCCGGACACTCCTGGCAGTGGCAGCGCCCGGGCCCTCAGACCGCCGGCGAGGGCCCCGACCGCCCCGCCCGCCGGCGCTCGGGAGATGACGAGGTTGCGGGGCGGCGTGACCACGCCCACCACGGCGATGCCGGTGACGTCCTCGACGAACGCGAGGACCGGGCCACCGGCGGCGGCCCCACCGTACGTCCAGCCGCTGGAGAGGTTGGAGAGGATCCCGAACAGCAGGCTGTGCTCGGCCTCGTGGGCGAGCAGGAAGTCTCCGACCCGACCGGCGAATTCCTCGGGATCCTGCAACAGATTGAACCGCATCGGCAGGGTCACTGGCAGCGCGGGCCCTAGCTGGGGTGGTGGGTGGTGTGGCAGGAGGTTCCGAAGCGGAGAATAGTGCATAGTCGTGGCAATGCGGACCGACACTTCCCCGAGGACGGGCATCCACGCCGATCCTCCCAGCGGCCGCGTGGATGAGCCCTTCCGCGTATCGGTGTCGGGGCTGGCGCCGGGCACGCCCGTGACCATCCGGGCAACCACCCGGGACGGTGGGCTGCGAGCGTGGGCCTCCGACGCAACCTTCGTGGCCGGCGACGATGGCATGGTCGACGTGGGGGGTGCCGAGCCGGTGTCCGGCACCTACACCGGGGTCGACCCGTGCGGCCTGCTGTGGTCGATGCGGCCCACCGAGCGCCGGCCGCACACGTTCTTCGTCCGCCGCAAGGCGGCGCCGCTGATGGTCTCCGTCGCCGCGGAGGTCGACGGCACCGAGGTCGCCGCCTGCGTGGTCGAGCGCACCTTTGGGGGCCAGGCGGTCGGCAGGCGCGTGGCGGACAGCGCGGGCCTGGTTGGCGACCTGTTCTTCCCTGCCGCCGGGGGCGCGCACCCCGGCGTGATGGTCGTGAGCGGCTCGGACGGGGGTCAGCTCGACCACGCCGCCTCGCTGCTGGCCGCCCACGGCTATGCGGTGCTGTCGCTCGGGTACTTCGGCGTCGAGGACCGCCCGGCCCACCTCCACCACATCGACCTGGGCTACTTCGAACAGGCCCTGGCATGGATGGCCGCCCAGCCCGAGGTGGCGGGC
>DASPZW010000135.1:0-21069 GCA_035636055.1 Actinomycetota bacterium | reverse complement strand
CGCACCACACCGTGACGGAGCCCCCGAGGGCCGCCGCGAGGATCCAGCTTTGGCCGAGCACTGCCGGAACGCGGCTCATGAATCCCACGTGGATGTGGATCACGGCGATGTAGACAAGGCTAACCAGGACCCCGGCGCTGCCGGCCAGGAGGTACGAGAAGAAGGCGAGTCGCTTGGACTCACGGCCCGCCCGGGGTATGAAGCGTGCCAGCGCGGCGGCGAAGGTGAGCTGGCCTCCGATGCCCGCGAGGAGTTGCATGAGGTTGATGGCGGCGTTGCCGAGGCCGACCTCGGCCCTCGAGTAAAGGTGGGTGGCGAGGATCCAGTAGAGGAGGCCGAGCACCGAGGTGGCCCCCACGTTGATGATCAGCGCGTAGCCGTTGCGAAGCAGCGGGTCCCGCCAGTCCGCACGGAGACGCCGCACCGGCGCGAGCACCAGGCTCACCGGGTCGCGGCGCGCGGGCGTCCGCACCGACGTGGGAGCATCGACAGTGTTGCTGGGGACAACTCGGCCGTTGGCCACTCGTTCCCTCTGCTCAACTAGCTCTGCCGGCCGTGCGCGCCCAACGCCGGCTGCGCAGATACGCCAGTGGGCCCACAAGAGCCCCGCCCATTTCGACCAGCGTGAGCTGGCGCGGGAACGTGGAGGTCTTCTTCTCGTTCTTCGGCGAGGTGGGGTTGAGGAAGTAGAAGACCCCCCTCGGGGCGCGCCGGAGGACGTCCCCACGGGTCTTGCGGTTCATCAGCGCCTTGGTCAGGACCGCGGCAAGGCCCACACCGTAGCCGCGGACCGCACGCCGGAGGTCCGCGTACTCTCGGCGGTGGTGGTGCCGGACCAGCGAGCGGGGCTCGTAGACCAACCGGTAGCCGGCCAGGATGATCTGCAGGAAGGCGTCGATGTCCTCCCCCCCGCAGGCGGGCGTCGCGGGGCCGAGGGCGGTGTCGAAGCCGCCGATCGACCGCAGCACCGCCGGGTCGAAGGCGGCGCTGGCCCCCGAGCCGAACTTGCCGACGGAGTAGGGGTAGAGCGGGTCCGGCTGCGCGTACTTGTCGAGGTCGAAGATCTTCTGCTCGTAGCCCTTGTCGAAGCCACCGAACTCCTCGATCCACAGCTGCGGCTGCGTGTCGAGCTCCGCCGGCAGGATCATGCCGGTGACGCAGGCGACCCCTGGGGCGGCCTGGAACCCCAGCACGAGGCTGCGCAGCCAGAGCCGGTCGACCAGGACGTCGTCGTCGACGAAGGCGACGACCTCGCCGCTGGCCGCCCACAGCCCGCAGTTGCGTCCCGCCGATGCCCCCGGTGTGGTCTCGAGGAGGTACCGCACCCGGGGGTCGTCGCCGAAGCGCTCGACCACCACCTCCCGGGTCGCCGAAGTGCGGGGGGCGTTGTCCACCACGAGCACCTCGAAGGCGGGGTAGTCGACACGCAGGATCGACTCGACGCAGGCGCCAAGCGGGCCGGGCCGCTCGTGGGTCGAGACGACCACAGAGGCGAAGGGGAAGCCGTCCTCGTCGTAGCGCCGGCAGGCGGGGACCCCGTTGGCGACGGCACCCGGTTCCCCCGCGGGGAGCGAGAGGCCGGCCTCGGTCAGGCCCGCCGGCACGGCCGCGCCGTCCTCGGCGAGGTGGGCGACGATCGACGGGCCAAGCCGGTCCCAGGCGAGCCGGGCGACGTCGGCCGCCGCGACCGTGCCGGCGGTCAGGTCCAGTTGGAGGGTGCCAAGGGGCCGCCCGTGCAGCCGGACGAGCACGAGGGCCGACCCGTACCGGCCGCCCTCCTCGTCGGATTCGCCTCGGGCGGGGCCGATCGATTGCAGTGGCTCAGAGAGCTCCACGTCGACGACGCGCACGGGGGTCAACATGCAAGTACAGAGCACCTTTCGAAGCTTGTGATTCGATCCGCCGCCGATTCCCACGCCGGTTCCGGCCCAGGTGGAATAAACATCCTGGGGGCACGGCAGACGGCTCCGCCAGGAGTCTTGTAAACGATTAGACCCCCCCCAAGCTCTACTGTCAACCAAGACGCAGTTAGGAATCCTTAAGATCATGTCGGCACCACAACGCCCGGTCTGAAGCGCCCGGCCGGCGGGGAGTCCTTCTTCCAATCCGTTTAAACTTCAACTCCCGGAGTGCCGAGGTAGGTAGGTAGAAGTACTTTGGTCGCGCCCTCCAACCCGGCTTTACGGCGGCGGGGCGGGCGGATCGGTGTTCCGGGGGGACAATTCAGTGGGAGGAGCTCACCAGATGCCTGCACAGCGCGTACGTTGTTCGGTGGTCGTCTGCGCCTACACCGAGAAGCGGTGGGACGATCTGGTGGCCGCCGTCGCGTCGTTGCGAGCCCAGACCCACGGGCCGGATCAGATCATCCTCGTCATCGATCACAACCCCGCCCTCGCCGAGCGGGTCTGGAGGGAACTCCCAGATGTCACGTGCGTCGAGAACCACGGACGCCAGGGCCTCTCCGACGCCCGCAACGCCGGGATCGCCGTCGCGACCGGCGACGTCGTCGCCTTTCTCGACGACGACGCGGCTGCGGAGCCGCAATGGCTCGCCCTGCTCGTCGAGGGCTATGCCGATCCCGCGGTGGTCGCGGTCGGTGGGTACGCGGAGCCCCTCTGGGCGGAGGGCCGGCCTCGCTGGTTCCCTCGCGAGTTCGACTGGGTGGTCGGCTGTACGTATCGTGGAATGCCGGAGGCCGCCGCACCCGTCCGCAATCTGATCGGTTGCAACATGTCCTTCCGCAGGGAGATCTTCGACGAGCTCGGCGGGTTCACTGCGGGGATCGGCCGCCTCGGCACCCGGCCGGTGGGCTGCGAGGAGACGGAGCTGTGCATCCGGATCGGCCAGCGCCGGCCGGGGTCCGTGATCCTCTTCGACCCGCGATCGGTCGTGCACCACAACGTGCCCGGCTCCCGGGGTACCTGGGCGTACTTCCGTGCCCGGTGCTATGCCGAGGGCCTGTCGAAGGCTGCGGTCTCGGCTCTCGTGGGTTCCGACCAGGGGCTGTCCAACGAGCGGGCCTACACCACCCGGACGCTGCCCAAGGGGGTCGTCACGGGCCTTGCGGCCGGGGTGCGTGGGGACGCTGCGGGCTTCGGCAGGGCGGCGGCCATCGTCGCCGGCGTGAGCATCGCCACGGTCGGCTACGGCCTCGGCCGGATCTCGCCCCGCCGCTTCGTCGAGGCCGGGATGGTGCCGGCCGCGTGAGCGGGATCCCCGTGCTGCTCTACCACTCGGTCAACGACTCCCCGTCGTCGGCGGTGGCGCGCTTCACGATCGCACCAAGGGTCTTCGAGGACCACATGCGCCACCTTGCCGGGGAGGGCTACACCACGATGACGGTCTCGGAGTTCCTGCCCGTGCTGCAGGGCCGGCCGGCGGCGCTCCCGGAGCGCCCGGCCCTCGTGACCTTCGACGACGGCTTCCGGGACTTCCTCACGACCGCGATGCCCATCATGGCCCGCCACGGCATTGCGTCCACGGTGTATGCCACCACCGGGTTCATGGGTGCCGGGGGCCCGGGCACGAACGCTTCGGGCGACGAGATGCTGTCGTGGCGCGAGCTGGTCGAGGTCTCGTCCGCCAGCGGGGAGGCCCGCGTGGAGATCGGGGGCCACACCCACAGCCATCCCATGCTCGACACGCTGCCCCATGGGGACGCACGCGAGGAGGTCACCCGCTGCAAGGCCCTGATCGAGCAGCATGTCGCGGCCCCGGTCACCAGCTTCGCCTACCCGCACGGCTACTCGAGCGCCTGGGTCCGGCGGGTGGTCCGCGAGGCCGGGTACAGCTCCGCCTGCGCCGTCAAGAACGCGATGAGCCACGCCGGTGACGATCCTTTCGCCATCGCCCGCCTTATGCTCGAGGTGTCCCACACCCGGGACGACTTCCTCCGGATGCTCTCCGGCGAGGGTGTGCCCGTCGCGCGCTCCACCGAACAGCTCAAGACCCGGGGGTGGCGGATGGCGCGCCGCAGCCTCGCCGCCGCGCATCGGCTCAGGGCGAGGAGCCGGGCATGACCGACGACGGCCTCACGCCCATCGGCGACTCCACGGCACCGATCCCCAAACCTCCCGTCGCTCCTCTCGGGCCGCTCGGCGGGTACTGGCGCATCGTGCTCGTCGGCGTGCTGCTGGTGGCGACGGTTGTGCTGCACGCGATAGGAGGGGAGAGCCTCGCCGCGGTGCGGGGCGGCGTGACGCTGGCGTTCATGGCTGCGGGTCCCGGGCTCGCCATCATGGGGCTCCTCCGCTTGGACGACCTCCTCCTGGAGCTCAGCCTGGCGCTGGCCCTCAGTCTGGTCATCGAGACCATCCTGGCGATGGCGATGCTCCTGCTCCGGCACTGGATCCCTTCTGACGGGCTGATGGCCGTCGAGGTGCTCGCGGGCCTCGGTGTCCTCCTGCAGGTGAATCAGGTATCCAAGTTGAAGCAACGCAACCATCTGCAGCACGCCACGAACGGCTAACGGTTCAGCACCATCTTTCGACAGGTACCTGCGACCATGGTCTCGTCACTCACCCGGAACACCTCCAGCTTCCTTGCCTCCCACCAGTTCGTGATGACGTCAGGGACCATCGGAGCGCTGATCCTGGGCGTCCTGATCCTGCTGCTCGTCGAGAAGGAGGTCATGCGGGCGGTCGTGCGTTCCCTGCCGGCGTCCACCCGGCGGGTCTTCGACGTCGCGGCGATGCCGCTGCTGCTGACGTTCGCCATCGTGGTCATCGAGCGGTTCCGGGCGCTGGGCTTTTGAGCTTCCGGGCGGAAGTGGAGGCCGGTCCCCCCCGGGCACAGATCGCGGGCGTGGAACTCTCCTACGTCGCGGCCTTCGTGGCCATCGAGCTCGTGGGGCTCGTTCAGCCGATGGTCGTCGCCATCGGCCAGGCCCTCATGGTCGTGGCGCTGATCAACCACTACGTCGTCGCCGAGCGGGACCATCGCCACCCCCTGCTCCTCGCCCTGTCGGTGGTCTGCCTCTACCGGCTCCTGGCCTTCACCCCGCTCCCGTCGAACGACTTCACCAACCACCTGGTGCTCGTCGGGGCGCCGGTGCTCCTCGCAACGTTCCTCGCCCTCCGGCTCGTCGGGGTCCCCGCCGGTCCGGTGATCCTGCAACGCAAGTCGATGGGCATCCAGATGGCGATCGCTCTCTCGGGGATCCCGCTGTCGAACATCGCCTACAAGCTGCTCAAGCCCGGGTTCGTGGTGACCTTCTCCGGTGCCAACCGCAGCCACCTCGCCGCCGTGGCCGCCGCGGTCGCCGCCCTGGTCGTCTTCTCCGGCATCGGGGAGGAACTGCTGTTCCGGGTGCTGCTGCACAATGCGGCGAGGTCGCGCTTCGCCACCTCGGCCCTCTACGTGAGCACCGCGGTGTTCGGCGCCGCCTACCTGGGGAGCCGCTCGGTGCCGTTCGTGCTGTTCGCCGTGGCGGTGGGGGCGTTCTTCGGCTGGTGCTACGAACGGACCGGCTCGATCATCGGCCCGATGATGGCCCACAGCATCATCAGCGTGGGCGTCTTCGTCGTCTGGCCGTCATTCGCCCACGTCGCCCACCTCTAGCTCCGCTAGACCTCTTCGGGGGACGTCCCGATGACCGCAGCGGGCGTCAGCCGAGTCGGTCCAGAAAGGCCGCCGGCGTCAACACGGGAGGATCCAGATCCACCAGCTTTGTGAGGTGGGGGTCACCTGAGATCAGCGCCATGACGTCAGCGACCCTAACCAAGGCGACGAGGAATTCATCCTTGGGATCATCGGTCTCCCGGCTCGATAGGACGGGAGGATCGGAGACCACGTCGGCCAGAATTCTCACGTCGGCGACGAATTGCGCCGCCTCACCCTGGCTCAGCCAGCGTCGGAACTTGTCCCGATAAAGCACCTCCTCCAGCTCAGCCATGAGCATAGGTGAGGTCACCAGCTGCCAGCGACCGTCAATGGCGGCGTCGAGCAGACGGCCACAGGATCCTCGGGGTTTGATGGCCGCAGCGACCAACACATTGGGTCGGCCACTGCTCGGGGCCGCCCCACCTACGAATGGGAATGCCGCTCGGCTCGCACCTTCCGGACCTCCTCCACCGCGAGGGCCATGGCCTCGGTGTCATCGAGATCCCCACGTTCGGCGAGCCGCCCCATGAGGGTTTTCAGGTCGGCACTCGCCGCCTCGAGTTGGCCAGCATTCAGGTAGGCACGCAGAGCGTCCTCGACCACCTGACTCTCGCTGCTCTCACGAGCCGCGGCGAGCATCTTGGTGGCGGTCAAGACATCCGCGTCCAGGTACACGGTGGTTTTGCGTCGACTCATCCCTCCCATCATGCTCCGGTACCGTTATGACGTCAAGACGGCGGCCTGCGCAGCGTCTCCACTGACGAACAGCTCAACTTCATCCAGACCCGTCGAAATCCGGTCGCCACCCTCAGCCCCGTGCTCTGCACCGCAGCCAGACAGACACGTGTACTTGCTTCGTCGGCTCGCTCAACTCGGCCACAGCGGCGCTGGCCGACAACGAAGATCAGAGCTTGAGGCCAATCCACCGAGCGAAGCCAGACAGTGTGTCAGTGCGGCGATGTTCGTCGTGGACAAGCACGCGGATTGTTTCGTGGACCATGGGGTGGTAGCGCGTCTGGATAGGCGCGACCTGCCGAGCCTTCTCTAGCGCGGCAAATGCCTTTCGTCGATCGCCGTCGTACAGGTGGCCGCGGGCGAGGTCGATCCAATGATGACCAACTCGTTCGCGCGGGGCGTCGGATGGCAGCGCGAACCGGTCCGCTCGCTTGACAGCCTCTGTGCCATCAAGCATCTCGACGGCGAGCCCGACGGACCAGATGTTGACGTTGGTGGGGCCGAAGCAGAGCCGGTAGTCGTCGCGGTCGGCTCCGATGCGTGCGGCGGTCTCCTGTGCCTCGGCCAGGTGTGCGTCCGCCAGATCGCGTCGGCCGGAGCGGGCTGCGGCCAGGCCGGACTTCAGGTGCAGGTTGCCCCAGGTGGCAAGGGTCGGCAGGTCATCCCTGCCGATTCGAGCCTCGATCCGAGACCGGCTGCCTTCCAGCAATCGAAGGGCCGATGACCAGTCGGCTGCACCGATCATCTCGCCAGCTCGCTGGTAGTCGCCGACGAGCACGGCGAGCTCGTCCCCGGATTGGGCTGCCGCCCATTCGTACCGGTCAACGGCCACAGAGGACAGGTCGATGTACCCCAGCTTGTAAGCGAGTTGGGAGGCTGCGTAGTAGGACTCGGCGAGCAGCCCGAAAGCACGCTCCCGGGGGTGGCCAGAGTGGAGGTACCCCGCCGCCCGCAACTCCTGAAGCAGGCCGGGAAGCTCGATACCGAGGTGGTCGAGATTCACTGCGTGGCGAAGCTGCGACGCATGAGCAACGGCAGCAGACAGCTCGTTGAGGTCACGGGGGCGAACATCCTCGTCCGGCTCGATGCTGTAGGCGGCGAGTTCGCGGCGGATGGAGGGAATGGCGGCGTGGACTCGGTGTTCGCTGCGGTTGATCTTGGGGTACGGCAGCTCGAGGAGGTCGGCGATGCCGACGTTGAGCGCTCGGGCGCAGGCCGAGACGAACGCGGGTGAGGCGGGTGCGCGCCCCTGCTCCACAGCACGGACCAGGCTCACCGAGACGGCAGCTCGGCGAGCGAGTTCGTTTTGGGTCCAACCGGCCAACTTGCGCGCGCTAGCCACTCGCTTGCCCACGCCCATGGCCTCATCCTCGTTCACCGTGGACCTCCCTTGTCCTGTCCTTCAGGATGCCAGACCACCCACGGGTACCGCACCCCTGCCAGCTCCTTGTTACTTCCTTGTCACTCCCCGCTCTTGATCGCCGGCACGATGAGCTAACTATCACCGTGGTTACACGATCGGTAAGAGAGGTGAGGACCATCCCGGAGCCAGTGGCACCGGGCGACAGAGGAGGGGAGACCCCGGGTTGAAGGAGCCCCGCAGACCAGCTGCTCCTTCCCCGGGGAGGACCGGGGTCTCCCCTCCTGTGCCTGGACAAAAGGGAGGTAAAGAATTGGCACCGCCGCGCCACGGAACCGATCGATGGCAGACAGTCCTCTGGATAGCCTGGAAGGCGGGCGAGGTCGAGCATCAGGAGCCCCTCTGCCTGGAGCATCGTGCCTACGTCTTCGAGCACTACTCGGCAAGCGCCCACGGCCTGAGGCGCAGAGGAGACCGGTGCAGCATGTGCCTTGCGCATCCGCCCGGAACCGCCCAGCTCCCCGACGCAAGAGATTTCACAACGCCGTCGGGTGAGCCCGAGGCCGCGGAGCCTCGGGGCCGAAGGAGCAGGGGCTCGGGGCGGCGGGTCTCCCCGACCCGGCACGACTCTTCCTATCCCCGAGTTCGGGGGAGAGGGGAGGACGAACAACACCGGCCCCTCCGACAGCAGGCGGTCGCGTTGGTCCGAACCCGGCGTCTGCGGCATCGAGGTTTGAGGGCCAGCCCCCCCTTAGCGGTAGTTGCCCGTGTGGCCGAGGCTGTAGCGGCCGGGCTGGGGGAACACGCACAGGCCGTGGGGGCCCTTGCCCACCGGGATGCGCTTGAGGGCGCCGGTGGTCGTGTCGATCACGTAGATCTCCGAGTTGTACCGGCCGGACAGCCAGAGCTGGGTCCCGTCGGCCGAGACCCCGCCCATGTCCGGGCTCCCGCCGGGCACGGGCCAGGTGGCGATGATCTGGCGCGTGGCGTAGCTGACAACCGAGATCGTGCCGGCGAGCCGGTTCGACACGTAGAGCTTGGTGGCGTCCCGGCTCGGGTACATGCCGTGGGTTCCG
Organism: Actinomycetota bacterium; assembly: GCA_035636055.1. GTDB lineage: Bacteria > Actinomycetota > CADDZG01 > JAHWKV01 > JAOPZY01 > JAOPZY01. Next base: position 12,297 of record DASPZW010000135.1, on the reverse strand, counting down.
GCGCCGGTCGGCAGGAAGCTGATCTGCTCGAGGGTCGCGGCATCCATGATCTCCAGGCCGCCGAGGTCCTGGTCGGCGACGTAGAAGACCGTCCCGTCGGCGGAGAGGCGGATGTCCTGGGGCGACTTGCCAGCAGGGAAGGCACCGGTGACCTCCATGGTGGCCACATCCAGCCGGACGAGCTGCCCCGACCCCTCGCAGCTCACCACCAGCGACGACCCGTCGCCGGTGAAGTCCATGTGGTTGGGGAACAGGCACGGCAGCTTGACGCGCTTGATGAGGGCGAAGGTGTGGGAGTCCCGGAAGTCGAGGCTCGAGATCTTCTCGGGCACGACGATGGCCCGCGTGCCATCCGGGGTGAAGTAGAGGTTGTAGGGATCCGTGACGGAGATGGTCGCCCCGGGCTTGCCGGTCTTCGGGTCGATGGGGGTCAAGGCGTTCCCGTTGTCGCTGTTGACGTAGAGCGTCTTCATGTCCGGCGACGGGACGACGTGCTGCGGCCGCAGGGGGACCGGGAACGTGGAGATGATCTTGTAGGTGGCGGGGTCGATCACATCCACCGTGTTGGAATCGCTGTTCGGCACGTAGACCAGCGAGGGATCCCCGGCCACGTTGGGGCTGAAGTCGCCGACGCCGTCGTGGGCGTAGACGTTGATCGGGGGGCCAGACGGCGAGGGCGGCGAATGCGGCGATGAGCCTGCGCTGAGGGTGGGGCTCGAGGTGGTGCTGTGTGACGCCGGGACGCCCGACAGGGGGGTCGTGGCGGTGGCGACGTGGTGGCCGCCGGAGGATGCGCCTCCGCGGACGACGAAGACCACGCCGGCGACGAGCGCGACGAGCCCTGACGCGACGGCAATGCGTCGCGTCAGGAAGGACCGGCGGGGGGTGCTGCTCGGCGTCACGGGCCACAGTTGACCCGACCGGGCCCCGTCATGCAAGTCGTCCCACAGCCCCGCTTATGCCGGACCCCTTATGGTCGGCGTGGTGGCCACACGCAGTGACGGCCTGTACCGACGCGAGGACGCGCCTGCCGGATTCTTTGAGTACAGAACGTCGCTCCACACCTGTTTGTACTCAAAGAATGGCTCCGGTGCCTGCGGGGTTCCGTTAGGCGACCACGGAGAGTGAGCACTGGGCGGGCCCCGCACGGCCAGACGGGGCAAGAGGGCCTATTTCCGTAGCGTTTCGTATTGACGGCGGCCAGCGTGCGGGTCTAGCGTTAGGTCGCCCTAACCCCGAAGGTTAAGTGCACCTGAGAAAGATTCTTGGGAACTTGGAGCGCAGGAGGCGTCAATGAGCAACGCTGGGATCGTCGGCCTCGGCGCCATCGCTGGGCTCACCATTTTTCTGGGCCTCCCGGTCTGCCGGGTCCGGAGCGCCGGCCAGCGGGTGCGCACGTTGCTGGTGGGTGCCTCGGCGGGGATCCTCATCTTCCTGCTGGTCGACATCCTGAACCAGGCGGGGGAGCCGGTCGGGGCCGCGGCGTCGGCAGGTGACTGGGGCAGGCTCGCCGGGTACGGCAGCGTCTACGTCCTCGGGTTCGGCTTCGGGCTGCTCAGCCTCGTGTACCTCTCCGCCTGGCAGAAACGCCGGCTCCGCCGGGCCAGCATCGGCCCGGGGGCCATGGCGGTGGCCGAGCGCCTCGCCACCCCCCAGGCCGACGCCCTGCGCACCGGCATGTCGATCGCCACCGCCATCGGGCTCCACAACTTCTCCGAGGGCCTCGCCATCGGCCAGAGCGCCTCGCGGGGCGCGATGAGCCTGGCGCTCGTGCTCATCATCGGCTTCGCGCTGCACAACGCCACCGAGGGCTTCGGCATCGGCGGCCCCCTCGCCGCCGCCCAGGTGCAGGCTCCGTGGAAGTGGCTGCTGGTCGCCGGCATCGTCGGGGGCGGCCCCACCTTCCTCGGAACGGTCGTCGGCGCCTCGTTCACCTCCCCTGTCGCCTTCGTCGGCTGCCTGGCGCTCGCTGCAGGGGCGGTCCTCTACTGCATCGGCGAACTGTTCGCCGCCGGGCGCCGGATGGCCTGGAACATCGTCGTGTGGGGCGTGATGGTGGGCTTCCTCGTTGCCTTCGGCACCGACCTCGTGCTCAAGGCCGCCGGCGCCTAAGGTCTCCTCGTGGCTCGCTCCTGACGGAGCGTCCCACGAGCCCCGCATAGGAGCCAGGGGGGATTCGCAGCTCATCCCCCTCCGCTTCGCTCCGGGGGCTGCTACTCCCCCCTGGACCCCCCTCGCCTGCGCGCCCCATAGGTCAAGCCGGTAGGCTCGCCGGCAATGATCCTGGTGCGCAGCTAGCCGCGGCGGAGGTCGGTGCCGAACATCCCGCGCGCCGTCCTGGCGACCCTTGCCGCGCTGGCAAGCCTGGGGATCCTCATCGGGGCCGGCTACGTCGGGGCCGCGCTCATCCACAACCCGCCTGCCCCGGCCCCGGGACCCGATGCCGGGCCCACGCCGACGCAGCGGGCGGGCAACCCCATCGTCGCCGAGAACCAGCACGCCGGGACGACCGACTGGCGCATCAAGGACGTGGCGGCATCCAAAGGGATCGAGGGCTATGCCGACCGGGTCAGTGCCCACGTGGGCGATGTCGTCACCCTCTACGTCTCGACAAGCGCCCCCAAGTTCACCGTCCAGGCGTACCGGATGGGCTACTACGGCGGCCTGGGGGGGCGCCTCGTCTGGCAGTCCCCGCCCCAGCGCGGCGGGCTCCAGGTGACGCCGACCGTGGAGGCGGCCACCAACCTGGTGGAGGCGAAGTGGCGGCCCTCGGCGATGGTCCATGTGGATGCCACCTGGCCGCCGGGCGACTACCTGCTCAAGCTGGCCGGCGACGGCGGCCAGCAGCGCTACGTGCCGCTCACCGTCGTCGATGACACCTCCACGGCTTCCCTCGTGATCGAGAACGCCGTCACCACGTGGCAGGCGTACAACAACTGGGGGGGCTACAACCTCTACAACGGCCCCGACGGTACCTTCGCCAGCCGGTCACGGATCGCGTCCTTCGACCGCCCGTATGCCGGCGACGGGTCCGGCGATTTCCTGGGCGACGAGTTCCCGCTCGTCTACTTCGCGGAGTCCTACGGCCTGGACGTCACCTACTGGACCAACGTCGAGCTCCATGAGAAGGGCGAGCAGTTCCTCGGCAACCACAGCGCCCTCATCACGTTGGGTCACGACGAGTACTGGACCAGGCAGATGCGGATGGCGGCGACGGACGCCCGGGACCGCGGCGTGAACCTAGCGTTCCTCGGCGCCAACGCCGTCTACCGCCAGATCCGGCTCCAGGCGTCCCCGCTCGGCCCCGACCGCCAGGTCGTCGATTACAAGAGCGCGGCGGAAGATCCGTTCAATGCCACCGCCAAAGGCCTCGATACGGTGAACTGGCGTGATCCGCCGGTCAGCCTACCGGAGAGCTCGCTGGTCGGTCAGCTCTTCGAGTGCAACCCGGTGAAGGCGGACGCGGTGGCCGTCGACTCCTCGTCGTGGCTCTTCGACAACACCGGGGTGCACGACGGGGACAGGTTCAGCAATGTCGTCGGGCCCTGGTACGACCGGGTGAACCCGGCGTTCCCAACCCCGCCCAGCGTCGAGGTGCTCATGCACTCCCCCGTCTCGTGCCCGGCGGTTGGACCCAGTTCCTCGGACATGACCTACTACAGCGCCTCCGGCGGGGCGGGGGTCTTCGCCACGGGGACCACCACCTGGGTGTGCGAGCTCACTGCGTCGTGCCTCCAGGATCCGCGGTCCCACCCCGACGTGCGGATCCTCCAGATGACCAAGAACCTGCTGGTAGCCTTCGCCGCCGGGCCGGCCGGCCAGGTGCATCCGTCGCGGTCGAATCTCGCGAGCCTCGGTATAAGGAAATAGGCCAAGGAAATAAGGCAGAGAAAAAGGCGACCCCCGGAGGAGCCCCCTTCTTGCACGAAGCGATTTTCCTGGGATTTAGCCGATCGAATCCTGCGCCAGGTTCGCCGGCGCCACCCGGCGGCTGCCCACCCGGGAGAACCGGCCCCGGAGGATGGTGGAGAGCACCCGCAGGCCATCCCGGACCGGGTGCAGGTGCGACTGGCCGTTGAGGCGCTCCGCCTCGTGGCTCGGGATCTCGGCGATGCGCATCCCCCGCCGCAGCGAGTTGACGACGATCTCGGTCTCGATCTCGAAGCCCGGGGCGCAGAGCTCCATCGCCGGTACCGACGAGCGCCGCATGGCCATGAAGCCGTAGCAGAGCTCGGTGAAGTCCGCCGCGTAGAGCAGGTTGACCAGGCCCCGGAGGAAGAAGTTGCCCAACTGCCGGGTTGGGGTCAGGTCCGTCGAGCCGCCGGTCGTCCGGGAACCCTTGACGAGGTCATAGCCCTCGTCGACGGCCCGCACGTAGCTCTCGATCTCGGCCGGGTCCATGCTGCCGTCGGCGTCGATCATGACGATGACCTCATGGGTTGCAGCCTCGAAACCGACTCGCAGCGCGACGCCCTTGCCCTTGCGGAGGTCCGTGACCACGACGACGTCGGGGCGGATGGCCCGGGCGACCTCGATGGTGAGGTCCGTCGACCCTCCGTCGACCACGATGACCTCTTCGACCCAGGCCGGGACCCGCTGCAGCACCCATCCGATGTTGGCCTCTTCGTTCAGCGTGGGGATGACCAGGCTGACCGAGGGAAGCTTGACCAGGCGGGGGAAGGAATCGCTGAGATTGGCGACCTCGGTCTCGAAGGCGACGTCGGTACCCAGCGGGGATGGACGGTCCTCCAGGGCGATGGCCTGGTCGATGTCCTCGACGAGGGCCTCCGCTTCGGCCGTCAGCGTACGAGCCGGCGCGGCGTTGATGTCGGGCGCCAGGTCGAGCGCCGAAGCGTCGGCCCCACCGCGAATGCGGCGTCGTGGTGCCAGAAACATCAGGCGGTTCGTCGAGATGAGCGGCATGGGAACAGTCCCCCCCGGGTCCTAAGATCACTGGGTGCGGCGAACTTACTGCTCTTTAAGCTACCTTTGTCACCCGCAATGGTCAAGTTAGCGTTTTGTTATATCGCTACGATGAATGTGGCAAAGTTCGCCTCATTCAACGTCGTCGGCTGAGCACGAACTTGACAGAGATCAGAGGTCGCGGGCTTAGGGCCTGATACATGCGCGGCGGGACTGCTCGCCAGCATGCGGCCGTAAGGCATTTCCCCTCCCCATGACACCCAAGAGCCGGCCCCGGATCCCTTTCGGGCCCCCCCGGAACCGCCTCACCCCATGTTCTGAAGGCCAGCAACCAGTTCTGGGTATCCAACTCGGGGGTAGTCCGTCCCGGCTGGGTACTTGGAACTAGGTACTTCCCTTCCCTCTCTTGGTTCGGGTCAGCGCAGAATGAACTTGAGTTAAAGTTCTTTAACGTGACTTAGAGTCGGAGTCCCCGGAGGCGCACCGGAGGCGCACCGGAGGCGCACGTGCCCCTTGGAGAGCTCGACGGAGCCTCGAGGGGCCTGGCGAGGGCCGGGGCTGAGGCTGGCGTAGACTGGCCTGCAGCGGCGCTGCTATAGTTTGGTTCGCCTGCTCCTTTTATTGTTGCATGCGGGGTGGGCGTTTCCTGGTGGGGCTGCGAGGTCCCTTCACGGGACCCGGCCATCCTTCTCTCGGTCTCTCAGGGCGGGAAGCCGGGGAACGCCGTCGCGCGCGTGCAGGGTTTGTGGAGCATCGAGCTGAAGGCTGGGGACATGGGCAAGGGAAAGTCGACCAAAGAGGACGTCATCGAAGTGGAGGGCTCGGTCATCGAGACCCTTCCCAACGCGATGTTCCGCGTCGAGATCCCGGGCGGCCACAAGGTCCTTGCCCACATCGGCGGCAAGATGCGCATGAACTACATCCGGGTGCTGCCCGGGGACCGCGTCCTCGTCGAGCTGTCCCCGTACGATCTGACCCGGGGTCGGATAATCTTCCGGTACCGATAAGTTCTCTGAAAAGGGTCAAGTGCGATGAAGGTGAAGCCAAGCGTGAAGCGGATGTGTGAGAAGTGCAAGATCGTGCGCCGGCACGGTCGGGTCGTCGTGATCTGCACCAATCCCCGCCACAAGCAGAGGCAGGGCTAGATGGCGCGCATCGCCGGTGTCGACCTCCCCCGGGAGAAGCGACTCGAGATCGGGCTCACCTATATCTATGGGATCGGTCCGACCCGGGCACAGGAGGTCCTTCGCGGTGCCATGGTCAGCGGCGACACGCGCATCCGTGATCTCTCCGAGGACGAGATCGTCCGCCTCCGCGGCTACATCGACGCCCATTACAAGGTGGAGGGCGACCTCCGCCGTGAAGAGAGCCAGAACATCAAACGCAAGATCGAGATCGTCTGCTACCAGGGGCTCCGGCACCGCCGCAGCCTGCCGGTGCACGGTCAGCGGACGCACACCAACGCGCGGACCCGCAAGGGCCCCAAGAAGACGGTGGGCGTGAAGCGGAAGAAGGGGAAGTAGACCAGCGATGCCGAAAGCCAAGAAGCCCAAGCGCAAAGAGAAGAAGAACATCGTCCACGGGCAGGCCCACATCAAGTCGACGTTCAACAACACGATCGTCACCATCACCGATGGGGCCGGCAACGCCCTGTCGTGGGCGTCAGCCGGGAACGTGGGCTTCAAGGGGTCCCGCAAGTCCACCCCCTTCGCCGCCCAGCTCGCCGCCGAGGCCGCCAGCCGGCGTGCCCAGGAGCACGGGGTGCGCAAGGTCGATGTCTTCGTGAAGGGCCCGGGGGCCGGGCGGGAGACCGCCATCCGGTCCCTCCAGGCGTCCGGACTCGAGATCCTCGGCATCATGGACTCGACGCCGGTTCCACACAACGGGTGCCGCCCCCGCAAGCGGCGGAGGGTCTAAATGGCACGTTACACCGGGCCGGTTTGCCGGCTCTGCCGCCGGGAGCGCATGAAGCTCTTTCTCAAGGGCACCCGCTGCATGGGGCCGAAGTGCGCCATCGAGCGCCGTCCGTACCCGCCGGGCCAGCACGGCCGGGGCCGGATCAAGGAGAGCGAGTACCTGGTCCAGCTCCGTGAGAAGCAAAAGGCGCGGCGCATCTACGGCGTGCTCGAGAAGCAGTTCCGCCGCTACTACGAGGAAGCCACCCGTGCGAAAGGCGTCACGGGCACGCGGCTGCTGCAGCTCCTCGAGCTGCGGCTCGACAACGTCGTCTACCGGGGGGGTCTGGCGATGAGCCGAGACCAGGCCCGCCAGTTCGTGACGCACGGCCACTTCCAGGTCAACGGGCGCAAGGTCGACATCCCCTCGTACCGGGTCAAGGCCACCGACGTCGTGCAGGTGCGCACCAAGTCGCGCTCGGTCGGTCGTATCGTGGAGGCAGCGGCATTCGCCGCAGGCCGCCACATCCCGGAATGGTTGATCCTGGAAGCCGGCGAGCTGAAAATCTCTGTGGTGTCCGAGCCGGCCCGCGAGGTCATCGACGTGCCGGTGCAGGAGCAGATGATCGTCGAGCTGTACAGCAAGTAGGCCCGGGGAGCCTTCTCCGGGCACGAGTCCCGGTGAGGGCCCCGGAAACAAAGGAAGGACCACGCCTGATGGAATCAAGTCTGCTCATCGTTCAGCGCCCCCAGATCACCGTCGAAGAGGTGAGCGACCGCCGCGGCCGCTTCGCCATCGAGCCGCTCGAGCCCGGCTTCGGCTACACGCTGGGCAACTCGCTCCGCCGGACCCTCATCTCCTCCATCCCCGGGGCGGCCGTGACCACGGTCCGCATCGAGGGCGTCGCTCACGAGTTCTCCAGCATCCCCGGATGCAAGGAGGACGTGACCGACATGATCCTCAACATCAAGGATCTGGTCCTCCGCTCCGACGTTGACGAGACCGTCACCATGCGGGTCTCGATCTCGGGGCCGAAGGAGGTTCGGGCCGCCGACATCCAGGCGCCGCCCGAGGTGACGATCCTCAACCCGGACCTGCTCATCTGTACGCTCAACAAGCGTGGTCGCCTCGACCTCGAGATGACGGTCGAGCGGGGCCGTGGCTACGTGCAGGCGGAGCGCAACAAGCCCGTCGGTGCCTCCATCGGCGTCATCCCCATCGACTCCATCTTCTCGCCGGTCCGCCGGGTGACCTTCACCGTCGAGTCGACCCGCGTCGAGCAGAAGACCGACTACGACCGCCTCGTCGTTGACATCACCACCAACGGGAGCCTCGCCCCCAAGGAGGCGCTGTCGGCTGCCGGCGGGACGCTGGTCGAGCTCTTCCAGCTCTTCGCCGATCTCGCCCAGGGACCTGGCCTGCGGCTCGGCCCCGAGCCCGGCGAAGGTGGGCGTGGCGCCGACCTGCTGACGCCCATCGAGGACCTCGACCTGTCGGTCCGCTCGTACAACTGCCTGAAGCGGGAGGGCGTCACCACCGTCGGCCAGCTCATCGAGCGCACCGAGGAGGACCTGCTCGACTTCCGCAACTTCGGGCAGAAGTCCATCGAGGAGGTCAAGCAGAAGCTGGCCGAGCTCAGCCTGGGCCTCAAGCAGCGGGAATGGAGCTGATCTCGGTGCCCAAGCCGCCGAAGGGGGCCCGCCTCGGGTCCGGACCAGCCCACGAGAAGCTGATGCTGGCCGGGCTCGCCGCCGCTCTGTTCCGGGAGGAACGGATCCGGACCACCGAGACCAAGGCCCGGCGCCTGCGGCCCGTCGCGGAGAAGCTGATCACGACCGCCAAGGAGGGCACCATCGCCTCCCGCCGCCGCGCCCTCGCCGTCGTCACGGACCAGGACATCGTCCACAAGCTCTTCGCAGACATCGCGCCCCGCTTCGCCGACCGCAACGGCGGCTACACCCGGATCATCAAACTTGCTCCCCGCAAGGGGGACGCCGCCCCGATGGTGCTCATCGAGATCGTCGAGGGTGCCGCCCCCGAGGCCAAACCGGCCGAGGAGGAGCGGCGTCGCCGGCTGCTGCGCCGCCGCGGCAGGGCCGGGCGGTCCTCCAGGGAGGATGCGGAGCCGGCGGCGCCCGCAGCTTCCAAGACAGCGCCCACCGAGACGGCCGGCGGGGTCGAAGACGAGGAAGACTCTCAGGTAGACGAGTAGGCGGCGGTCGGTGCCGACCTACCGCCTGCACGTCGCTTACGACGGCGCCCCGTTCCACGGGTTCGCCCGGCAGAAGGATCTCCCCACCGTCCAGGGCAAGCTCGAAGAGGCCCTGTCGGCGGTGCTCCGCACCCCGGTGGTAACCACGGGGGCGGGCCGCACCGACGCCGGCGTCCACGCGCTCGGCCAGGTGATGTCGTTCACCGTCGGCGCCACGCTCCAGGACCTCCCGGCCCTGCAGCGGCACCTCAATGGCATCTGCGGGCCGCACATCGCCGTGCTGGACGTGGCCGAAGCTCCCGCCGGTTTCGACGCGCGGTTCTCCGCCTCGTCCCGCACCTACGAGTACGCCATCTTCACCCGTGAGGTCCACGACCCCTTCTCGCGCCACGTCGCCTGGCACCACCCCGATCCGCTCGACGCCGAGTCCATGCACGCCGCGGCCCATGCGCTGCTGGGCACCCACGACTTCTCCTCGTTCGGCAGGGTTCCCGAGGGCGCGACCCCCGTCCGCAACCTCCTGTCCATCTCGGTGGAGCGCACCGACGACCTCGTGGTCATCCGCGTGACCGCCAACGCCTTCATCCAGCAGATGGTCCGCTCGATCGTGGGGACGCTCGTCAAAGTGGGCGAGGGCAAGCAGCCGCCCTCCTGGGTGGCGGAGGTCCTCGAAGCCCGGGACCGGGCAGCGGCAGGCCCGGTGGCCCCACCGCAGGGCCTGTTCCTGGTCGAGGTCGACTACCCCGAGGAACTGGTCCGGGCCTGACCCGCGGCCCGCCGGGGCACCGGCGTCGCGTCATGGGTATGGTAAAAAAGGGCAGTTATACGTACCAAAACTTCCACACGTCTTGTGCAGTTTCGTGTCGCCTCAGGGCCCGGGCGTGATCTCGACGGCGGCAAGGTCCCAGCGGTCGGTAGTCGGGGCGCTGTCGCCGACCAGGATCGAGGCCCCGGCCGCCGCCCCCGGCGTGCCACGCTGCACCCAGGAGGTATCGCCGGCCTGTAGCTGCAGGTACTCGTGGACCATCGTCTGGCCCGCGACCGGCGTCCGGGCCGTGGCGTGGTCCCAGTCGTGGCCGGTCGCCCAGACGAGCGAGTTGGCCGCGACGGTCCTCAGCGTGACGTTCGGGCCACCCCCGGCGGCTGCCCCGGATGCGGTCGCCCCCAGTGTCGGGGCACCACCCGCGGCCGGATTCCGGAAGGCCGCAACGGTGATCGAGCCCGGGTACCCACCCGCCGAGGGCTGCGCGGTGATGGTGGCGGAGGCCAGCGGGCCGGGGGCATGGGCCTGCCAGACCTCAGCCGTCCCGAAGGCGGCGTTCGCCCGGACCGCGAGGCTCCACGACAAGCCACCCCCGCTCACCGACGTCACGGTCTGGGTGGGCAATGGCGGCCCGTCGGCCGACACGAAGGCGAGCACGAGTTCGTTGCCGGCGGCCGTGGAGATGGGAGGCGCGGCGTAGGTGGGCGCCCCGGTCTGGTTCGCCGACACCGTGGCGTCGACCTCGGGTGTCGCCGGGCCCGGAGCGGGTGACCCTGAGGCGGAGGGCGTCGGTGTGGGCGTGGGCGAGCCCGGGTCGGGCCCGGGTGTCGCGCCCATCGTTACGTGGATCTCGACCGGGGAGGTGGCGGTCACGACCCGCTCGCCTGTCGTGGGCCCGCCCGAGGGAGTCGTGGAGGGGCTGGCGGCGTGACGAGGGTTGGCCGTTGGTGCCGCAACCGGGATCTTGGGGACCCCGGTGGCGCGCGGGCCTGTCGAGCCGGGCGTGATCCCCGGCCTCCCCGTCGTGCCGGGCGTGGCACCGCGGGCCTGGTCGGCCTCGGGCGTGGGCGAGGGGCTTGTCCTGACGACGATGCGGGAGGAGTCCTGGCCGGCTGCCACGAACATCCCCTGCTCCAGGCCCGGGACCAGGCCGAGCAAACCGGCTCCGATGAGGGCGCAGGCGGTCGCGGCAGCGGCGGCGGGTACCGGCGAGCCCCGGACGCCGCCGCGAGCCCGCCGGAGGAGCGCCCCAAGGGATCCGAGGGCCGCGACGCCGGCGAACGGGCCAGCCCCGGCATCGGACTGCTCGGCAGCGATCAGCGCCTCGACCAGTTCCGGGTCGAACTGCGTCCCTGCCCCCGCACGCAGGGCAGCAAACGCATCGCCCCGGGAGCAAGCGGGATGGTCGGCCCGCCGGGTGACCAGGGCGTCATAGGCATCCGCAACCGCGACCAGGCCCGCCATGGCCGTCAGGGCCGATGCGGTCAGGCCGTCCGGGTAGCCGCCGCCATCGAACTGCTCGTGATGATGGGCCAGGGCCTCCGCCACGTCAGGACCGGCGAAGGGTTCCACGAGCATGGCGCCGTCCGTGGCGTGCCGGGCCATCACCGCCTGCTCGTCCGGGGTCAGCGTCCCCGCGTGGTCGAGCAGGTCTGCCGGGACGCACAGGTTGCCGATGTCGTGGAGGAGGCCGGCGAGCCGGACGCGCTCGCACTCGGCAGGGGAGAGCCCGACCCGGGCGCCGGCCCTGCTCGCGAGGCGGGCGACCCGCTCGCTGTGGTCACGCCGGTACGGCCGGGCATCGTCGAGCGTGCCGGCGAGGAGTACCAGCGTCTCCAGCGCCGCCAGCCGCCCGGAGGAGGTCTCCCGAAGCCGCAGGACGAGGTTCGCAAGCCGCCGCCGTGCCAGGCGGCGCCGAAGGACCTGCCACGGCAGGTAGACGGCGGGCCCCGAGCCGGGAAGAGCGCTGCCCCGCCACGCCCCTTCCACGAGGGCGGCCGCCCCTAAGCCAGCGATGGCTGCCTCGGCGATCGTGAGGGCAGCCGCGGCGATCAGGGCAACGTGGGAGGCGTGGGGCACCCTTGGCGGGCCCAGCGCAAGGATGGCGACCACCGCGGCCGCAGCCGGGACCACCACGATCCCCGCCAGGGCCAGCAGGCTCAACGCCACCGGGACGGATGGAGCGCCGTCGAGCCGGCCCATGACCTGCTGCCAGGCTTCGGAACGAGAGGCCGAAGGGGTTGATGCTGCCATAGCTGCTCCGTCAAACGTCAAATGCCGGTGAAGTCCCCCCGGAGCTGACTATACGTTCGGAATCTTATCCGCAACGCAATCCCTCTACCCCAGAGCCGGCGGTACCCTGTCGGTCGATGAGGCCAAAGCCAGACCCACCGGCGCCCGGGCAGGAGTCAGTCTGGGACTACCCGCGCCCCCCGCACCTGCAGCCGGCGAACTGCCGGATCCAGGTGGTGCTCGGCGGGGTGACGATCGCGGACACCTCGGG
>DASPZW010000134.1:0-10311 GCA_035636055.1 Actinomycetota bacterium | reverse complement strand
GTGTCCACCACCACGTAGTCGAACAGGCCCCGGGCGCACTCGAGCACCTGGGTCGCCTCCCGGGGGCCGACCAGCTCGGCGGCGAAGGGGTCGGCGGGGGCCGAGAGCACCTTGTAGCCGGAGGAGTGGTCCACCAGGTAGTCGGGGAACGCCTCCATCATGTTGTCCTCGTTGATGAGCTCGGAGATCGTGCGCGGGGGCCGGAGCCCCAGGGCCAGGGACACCTCGCCGAACTGCAGGTCGAGGTCGACGAGCAGCACCCGGCCACCCGTCACCCCGACGAGGTACGCGGCGAGGTTGGTGGCGAAGAACGTCTTGCCGCACCCCCCGGTCGGGGAGGTCACGGTGAAGACCTTGGCGTTGCCGGTCGCCATCGGCGCCGGCGCGACCTGGGCGGGGGGCGGCGCCGGAGCCGGCACTTCCCGGATAACGATCCGCTCGCCCCGCACCGCCTCCGCGGTGGCGAGGATGCGGTGCAGGGCATTGCGCAGTTTGATGTTCGATGCGGGATACGAGATGACCTCGCTCGCCCCGCACGCGGCCGCCTCCGTCATGGAGATGGGGACGGCCCCCTGGGTCAGGGCGATGACAGTCTTCGGCGACGCCCGGTGGACCTGGGCGAGGCGGCGAAGCCCGGTAGCGGTCATCTCCTCCGGCGCGGCGAGGACGACGTCCGGCGACTCGATGTGCACCTCCTCGAGCACCCGGGTGGGATGGGAGACGAAGACCACCGTCGGGGCCTGCTCGAGCGAGCGGGTGGCACGCTCGATGTCGGACCCGAAGCTGCCTCGCCGGTCCACCACCAGCACCTTCAGTGACGCATCAGACGGTGGCTCCTCTTCTTCGAGGTTGTAGTGCGCGAGCGTCGTCAACGGCGCTCTGCGGTTCGATTGGTATTCCTCGGTCATGATGTCGTCACCCCTAGCTGAACAGGGTTTTGAGGGTCTGGCCGGGGCTGGCAGCGGGGCCGTCACCGGGGTGGACGAGGCCGTAGTACAGGGACTCGTAGGTCTGGGCGAAGATGACCTTTTCCGACTCGGCGGGCGTGAGCGACAGGGTGAAGAAGACGTCTCCCGCCACCGGGGATGCGGTTGCGGGCGTGCCGGTCTTGGGGGCCGCGGCGTTGGCCGGGACCGTCGCCAGCACGGAGACGTTCGAGACCAGCAGCCGTGCCGCCTGCCCGTCCTTGTTCGTCATATAGACGTTGACGAGGTCACCGGGCGAGACGTAGCCGGCCACTGCCTGGGGGAAAGGCGACGTGACCGTGATGGCGTTGTGGCCCACCGGGATGGCCAGGCCACTGGTGGAGGTGTTGGGCGTGCCGGCGGCTCCGAACTGCGAAGCGGCGATGACCTCGCCGGCCTCGATGTTGCGCAGCGCCTGCAGCGAGGAGACCTGCGACAGGTCCGTGACGGCGTCGGCCGGGCGGGCCGAGGCAGGCACGGTGGTGGTCTTGACCGAGCTCGACAACGCGCTGCCCTTCGTGCCCGGCGTGATGGCCGTCGTCGCGACGTACGCGCCGACGCTGGCACCGCTTGCGGCACCCGCGGATCCCTGGAGGCTGCGGGCGTACGCGAAAACCAGCACGGCGCCGAGAATCGCAACCGCGACTCCGGCACCGATGATGGTGGTCGATCGACTGTGCATGTCGCTTCCTTTCTCTTCCGCCCCTGGGCGGTGACGGTTAAGCGGTTTGCCGAACCAAACGACGCGGGAGTACGTGCAGCCCCGCGGCGACGGACGTCGCCCCGGGGTTAGCGGCGCACATGACGGAGATCCATGGGGCGCTTCTCGTCCTGGCATGGATCTTCAACATGGGCGTCGACTCCGTTGGCTGGGACTTCGGGAGTGAGAGCTTGGTGGAACTCCTCGGGCATTCACCGGGCCGGCCGGCTGATGCCGGCCGGCCCAGGTGTTCGGCCTGCTGCGGTGCTGCCAGGGGGCGATGCTCAGCAGCCGCTGACCGCCGACGTGGTGGCGCCGGTGGAGGTCGGGAGCTTGCCTGCGACGTTGGAGAAGGTGCAGCTCACCTTGCCGCCCAGGGCGATGACTGCCCCGATGATGGCAACGGCGATGAGAGCGACCAGCAGGCCGTACTCCACTGCCGCCGCGCCCCGCTCGGCCCCGCTACGAAGCCCCGCGATCCGGGCCTGGATCCACGAAACGAACTGCGTCAACTCAGTCACCTTCCTTTCCCTGTCTTTCACAACTACGGTCTCAACACGAGCTGAAATTCCGGTGGCTTCTGGTTTCCACGTTTTCCGGGGGGTTCTCGCTCACTCTCGGTGGCGACATTCACAGTTATCGGGCCGGCAACCGGAACGGCACATGGCAAGTTGGGATGGTTTTGGTCTGGTTCATTGGCGGGGCCGACGGCCGACACCTGGGCGACGCCGCCGTAGTCGCCGGGATCAGCGTCCGCTAGTGCTTCGAGGACCGCTCGCTCCCCCATGTGGCGCCGTTTGCGGGCCTCCTGGGGCCGATTCGGGAGATTGGCGCTGCGCGATGACCGGGCTTGTGCACTTTGCGTGGTCGCGTGCCTGCTGCGGGCCCGCTACTGGGTGTGGCTGCGCGCCCGCCTGCGGCGCAGGCCCCAGCCCGCCGTCCCCCCCGCCAGGCCCGCCACAGCAAGCGGTGGGAGGGCCTGGATCGGTGGGCTGGGCCTGGGGTTGGGCGTCTCGGTGGCATGGACGGCGCCCGAGGCGGCGGCCATGCCCATCGCAACGGGCGCAGCGGCGACCGCCGGCGCCGGGGTGGGCGCTGGCGTGGGCGTGGGGGTGGGTGGTCTGGGGAGCGCAGTCGCCGGCGCCGGCCTGGGGACCGCCGCCACAGCGGCCGGGACCGTCACGACGGCCGCGGGGGGTGAAAGGGCCCGGGAGACGGTCGCCACCGCGGGAGCTGCGGGCACCACTGACCCGATGGGGGCCGGTGTGGGTTTGATGTCGACGAAGTCCTGCGTGACATACACGTAGCCGCCGGTGTCGATGGCCACCCCGATGCCCACGTAGTTGAAGAGCGGGTAGAGGATGTTGGCCCGGTGGAGTGGGCTCGCGGTGAGCAGGGCATCCGCCTCGTCGAGGGTCCCGGCTTCGGCCACGTTCTCCCCGGACACGTACGCGTCGATGGTCTGCCTGGCGATGTCCAGGTAGCCCGCGTGGTTGTGCCAGATGTTGCGGGCGGCGGCCATCTCCTGGGAATGCTCCCGGGCCACCGAGCTGGCCCAGGGCTGCCGGGCAAGCGGCTGTAGCCCCGCGCCGGCCCGCTCGGCGTTGAGCTTGGCGCCGAGCGCGGCCTCCAGGGCGTCGATGGAGAGGGCGGGCACCGGCACGGAGACGCTGGGGATCGTCGCGGTGAGCGGGAGGCCCGGGACGGGGATGACGGTATCGGCAACGGCGGGAGGTGCCGCGACCGCGGCGATGGCGAGCACCAGAACCGGCAGCATGCCAGCCCGCCACCCTGCGCCCATTTTTCCAGTTGTCGTCCGCTCCGAAGGAGCGGACGACAACCCCCGAATAGGAGCCAGGGGGATTCGCAGCTCATCCGGCTCCGCTGCGCTCCGCCGGGCTGCTGCTCCCCCCTGGACCCCCCTCTTTGAGAGGCTCATGTGGAACCGAAGCTCCTCGAAGGCGGTCAGGCGGGCAGACGCAGTGCGCGCACCCGGCGCCCGCCGGCGGCGAGGGCCAGGATCGTGAGGGCGCCAAGGGCGAAGAGCCAGGCGTAACCCGGGAACTGGCGGTACTGGAATGCCACGCGGTGATGGCCCGGCCCGACCACGACGCCCACCAGGCTCGGCGCCACCATGATCGGGGGCGAGGCCCTCCCGTCGACGGTGACCGCCCATCGGGGATCGAACGTCGACTTCAGCACGACG
The DNA here is from genome assembly GCA_035636055.1 of Actinomycetota bacterium. Taxonomy (GTDB): domain Bacteria; phylum Actinomycetota; class CADDZG01; order JAHWKV01; family JAOPZY01; genus JAOPZY01. The sequence goes on along the minus strand of DASPZW010000134.1, from coordinate 6,440 downwards.
ACACAGCGGCGAGCGAGCGTCACGCCGGCCGTGAAGGCGCCGTCGGTGATGCGAGCCTGCTGGTCGTCAACGGATCCTGGTGGCCCCGCCGGGGATGCACCCGCCGGGAGGGTGCCCGGGGCGGCCGGCGAGCCGGCGAACGCGACGGTGGGCAGGATGCCCCGGGCGAGACCCCCGGACCGGAGGACCGGCACCATCGCCGCCGCCATGGTCGTGCGGTCTGCCGCGATCGACCCCGCCGTGTCGATCACCCCGATGTACCCCGAGGTCGCCACCTCCCAGAGGGAGTGCCGCCCCCGGTGCGCCAGCAGCGTCGCCCTGACGGGGGGGTTCATCGACGCCGGGAGCAGCAGGTAGCGGACATCGAAGAGGTCGTACTGAGCGGGGTTGGTCTCGTCGAAGTAGGCCTCGACGTCGGTCGACAGCGACTCCGTCCGGAAGGTGTAGCCGATGGCGTCGACCTCCTCCGCGGCCAGGACCTGGTCCATGGACACGTAGCCGACCTTGTAGTCCTTTCCCCAATTGGTCGGCAGACCCGCGTAGATGCGACCCGGTCCCCGTGCCGCAGCCATCCGCACGAGCGCGTCCACGTCTGCGCCGTCCGTGCGGTCGGCCACCTGCTGCGCCGCGATCCGGCTCGCCCCGATGTGGTCAGCCGCCGAGACCTGCCACCAGGCGGGTGCGAGGAAGAGGGTCAGGCAGGCGAAGGGCCCGGCGGCCGCGATGCCCTGCTGCGAGGCCAAGCGTGCCGGGAGCCGGAGCCGGGCGAGGCGGGGCCGGGCCACCTCCACCAGCCACGACACACCGATGCCCGCCATCAGGAGCCCCGCGACGTGCACCCCCATGATGTAGCGGTGCAGCATCATGTCCCCGGTTCCGGGCAGCAGCACCAGCAGGGGCCCGAGCGCCGGGCGGCCGAAGAACAGCAGCAGGCTCACCCCCCAGAGGGCCAGCACCGCCCGCGCCCGGGGGTCGCGGCGCCACCGCGACGCGCACACGCCGATGCCGATCGCAACCAGGACGGTGATGACCGGCGGCCGCGATGCGTCGTAGATCCGGCCGGTGAACAGCCAGGAGAGGACCGTCCTCGTGCCGAAGCTGTCGAACCAGAACGTGTGGACCCCGTAGATGGAACGGTTGGCCCAGCGGCTGTCCACGAGGAGCGGGACGACGACCCACGAGACACACAGCAACGCCCCCAGAGCGACCACAACCGCCCGAGCCGCGCGCCGGGCGACGCCTCGCCGTTCGAGCACGGCCCAGACCCCGACGCACAGCAGGGCAAGGTACCCGGTGAGGAAGTGCAGGGCGATGGTGAAGCCCACGGCCAGGGCGCCGAGGGCCAGTGACCACCTGCCCTTCCCACGGACCGCACGCCAGCTCAGCCCCAGCGCGACGGGCAACAGGAAGAGACCCCACTCCTGCGACCACAGCCCGAGGCCGGTCCACAGGTAGCTGCTGACCTCGGGACCGTAGCCGGTCACGCTGACGATGAGCGGCGAGATGGCGGCGGCCAGCGCCGCGGGACGCGCCTCCCAGCCGAGCAGCCGGGTCCCCAAGTACACCGACACCGGCCACAGCGCCATCAGGAGGTAGCCTGCCAGCCGGAATGCGGTGCCGGTGCCGATGGCCAGGCCCGCATAGGCAGTCAGGATGTGCGCCAGGCTCTGGTAGTGGTGGAACTGGGGGAGCCCGAGGCTGAGGAAGGGGTACCAGCCGTCGACGGGGAGGTGCCCCGCCTGGATCCTGGCCCTGGCCCACCGCACCATCGAGAGGTGGACTGCCGCGTCGTTGTTGTAGCTGGCGCCGCGGAGCTCGTTGCGGAGGCTGAAGAGGCCGTAGGCGACGGCGGCAGCCACCAGCAGCCATGGTCCCCACCGCGACCGCCGGCCGGGCGGGACTGCCTCGGCCGCGCCGGGCGCCCCGGCCTCCCGGGTCGCCTCCAGCGCCAGGCTCATGGCGACAGCCGGTCCAGCAGCACCTTCTCCTCCGTCTGGCGTGCCTCCAGCAGCGCCACCCGCTGGGCCAGGGTCCGCGACTGCATGCTCAACCTGCTGATGACCACGGTCAGGTAGAGGATCAGGAGCGTGAGCCCGATGAAGGCCATGAGGAACAGCGCCGTCGCCGGGTAGACGATGCCCAGCAGCGGCGCCAGCCGGAAGAGGAAGGGGAAGCCGAAGCTCGAGGCGAGGCCCAGCACCGTGGCGATGACGATCCACAGCAGCGAGAAGCGCTCGTTGACCTTCTTGCGGCGGACCAGCTCGAGCACGAACAGGAAGAAGAACAGGCTGACGGTGAAGACGAATGCCTGACCGTGCAGCACCCCGCCGGGTTGCACCACGGGGGTGGGGTTCATGCCCGGGCACCCCTGGGGCGGAGCAGCGTCAGCAGGATCGCCAGGGGCACCTTCATCATGTACTTGACCGACACGCCGAGGCCGATCGACGAGACGCCGTCCCGGCGAGGATGCATGGACACCGGGATCTCGGCGATCCGGAACCCGCGCCTGCCCAGCGAGACCAGGACTTCGGGCTCCGGGTAGTCGTAGGGGTAGTCCTCGGCCAGGTGGCGCACCACGGCGGCGCTGTAGGCCCGGAACCCCGACGTCGTGTCCACGAGCCGCCGCCGAAGCGCTGCGGAGACCAGCCGGGACAGGATGCGGCCGCCCAGCGCCCGGGCAAAGCCCTGGTCGTAGGCGCCGCCCGGGAGGAACCGGGATCCAACCACGACGTCCGCCGTGCCGGCCAGCACCGGCGCGGCCACCTGGGCGATGGCCCCCGGCGGGTGCTGGCCGTCTCCATCGACCTGGACCACCGCGGCATAGCCCTTGCCGAGTGCGAACAGGAAACCCGTCTGCACGGCGCCCCCGATGCCGAGGTTGAACGGGAGACGGACGACCGGGAAGCCGAAGGGCGCGGCCTCGCGGGCGGTGCCGTCGCGGGAACCGTCGTCGATGACCACGGCGTCGGCCCAGGGGCAGTGCTCCCGGATCTGCGCCAGCGTGCCGGCGATGGAGGCTTCCTCGTTGAACGCCGGCACCACGATGAGGACCTGGCCTGCCCGGGGGGCCTGCACACCCGGGTCCTCGTGGGGGCCGGGGGTCGTGGGCTCCCCCTCGACCGTGCAGGGTGACGCGTGGTGTCGGACCGAGAACATCTCCTCTGGTGTGTCGACCCGTGCAACGGGGCGCTCCATAGCCCGAACGAGCCATTTTCTGCCCGGACAGGAGGGCTAGCGCTACCGAGTCAGCTCAGTGGCTGGCTCCGGCCCGCTGCGTGCCCGTGAAGGTGTAGAGGAAGGTGGAGGTGACCCCCTGCATCGTGTTCGGGGCATTCGTCGGCAGAGTGAGGGTCACCCTGAGGTGGTCGGTCCCACCGGCGGTGAGCGCGGTCGGCGTCACGAGCCCTGCGAGCGAGATGCTGCTGTTGACCACCGGCGTCGATGCGACCACGGTCTGGGTTGTCGCCCCGCAGACGTAGGTGTAGGGCGTCGTGGTCCCGTTGCCACTCTCCGTCCAGGCCGTATTGAAGCACCGGTCGATCACCATCTGGAGCCCGTTGGTTGTGTCGGTGTCGAGCAGGGAGCTCGCCGTGGCGCTGACCCCGAGCGTGAGCGACGCCAGGTTCTGCGACCCGGTGTTGGTCAGGTCGACGCCCCGCTGGATCGTGTCGGTGGGCACGAGGCCGCTGGCGTTGACGGTCAGCCGGTTGATCAACCCGCTGCCGCCCAGGGCGATGACCACCGTGCCCGAGGTAGCCGACGAGCTCACCGTCGTCGTACTGGTGAATGTGGCAAACGTGACCAGTCCAGCGATGCTGCCCGCGGCCAGGAGCGCTGCCAACGTCAGGAGGACCTTCCGCCGTGCCGAGCGGCAGCGCCGGGCATCCGGAGGAGGCTGCACCAATGCAGCAGGGGCGGCCGAGTTGTACGAATGCTTCCCTGTTCCCATGGTCGCCCTTTCAAAGTGGGTCGAGCAGCGAACACCTCGTCTCAGTCCCTATCGGCCGCTGAAACGATCTGGGACATAGCCCGAACGGGCCATTTACTACCCGCAGGACACGGTCGTGACGTGGACCGAGTTCGAGTTGGGCCCGGTCCAGAGATGGTTTCTGGCCTGCAGGCGATAATCGAAGGTCTGCAGGACTGCGAGTCCCGGCGTATCCGTCGTGGTGAGCCCGGCTACCGTCTTCAGGAACGCGTAACCCCCGCTGTTGTGCTGCCGGTAGATGTCGTAGGTGGCGGCGCCGGTCACCGCGGTCCAGCTGAGGGTCACCGTGAGCCCGATGAGAGAACTGCACGTGAGCGTCGACGTCCCCAGCGTCTGGGTGCCGACCGACGCCGTCGCCGTCCTTGGGGATGTGAAGGTCCCGAGCGCGGCGACCGATAACAGCAAGACCAGGGCTGCCGCGTTGAGGCTGATCAGGCACAGCCGTGCCGCCGAGCGCCGAGCGGAGGGCCGTGCCGGTCCCTCAGGCACGGGACCCTTCGGCGGCTCGGTCTTCACGCTTGGACGGGGTCGTCCAGATGTGAGCAATCCAGACGATGGCGATGAGCGCAGGGATGCCGTACAGGGATGCCGTGTGCAGCCAGGGCTGGTGCACGGCGATGATCATCCAGCCAAGGCCAGGCACGACGCCCTGAACGTGCCAGATCCGGGTGTCCGTCACCTGAAAGATCCAGGGATCGGGGGCGGCGTTGGCGTCGCCCTTGGTCTGCAGCACCGGGTGTCCACCCCCGGAGATCACCTTGACGACCCGGTGGCTCACGACGTGGTGGTCGAGGACGGGGATCTGGTAGGTGATGACCTGGCCGACCCGGACCTCGCTCGGCGCCTCCGGGGTGACGATCACGACGGAACCGACGGGGATGCGAGGCGTCATGCTCCCCGACAGCACGGTCAGCGTCCGGTACCACCCGGTGCGGGGGCCGAGGCCGAGGGCCAGCAGGATGGCGAAGCTGGCCACGACCGCGACGGTGAGGACGAGGTGGACAGCACCTCGCAGGTACCGGCGTGCAGCGAGCATGGTCAGGCTCCTGGGAAGGAAGGCCAGGGCGAAGGCCACCCGGACTGGGGTGGCCTTCGCCCTGGTGTTCGGGATGAAATCGCTTACTTGGCGGTGGCGTTGCGCTGCGTGCCAGTGAAGACGTAGGAGATCGTGGAGCTCAGGCCCTCGAACGTGTTGTCGGCGGCCTGCGGCAGGGTGAGGGTCACTCGCAGGTGGTCGGTGCCATTCACAGCGAGCGCAGCCAGGCTGTGCAGCAGGGAGAGGTCAGTCGCTGCGTTCACCACCGGCGTGGACGCAACCAGCGTCTGGCTCGTTGCCGGACCCGTGCAGGCGTAGGTGAAGGGGGCCGACGTCCCGGTCTCGGTCCAAGCCGCCGAGCACTCGTCGATCACCATCTGCAGACCGTGGGTGGTGTCGGTGGTGAGCAGGTTGCTGGGCGAGGCAGACGTCGCGAGCAGGACCGAGGCCAGCGGCAGGTCGCCGGAGTTGGTGAGGTCCACGCTTCGCTGAACCGAGTCCCCCGCTGCCAGGAGGGTCGCCCCGATATTCAGGCGGTTGGTGGAAGCGCCGGTGGCCCCGAGGGCGATGGTGACGGTTCCCGACGTGATCGTCGACGTGACCGCGGTCGTCGTGCTGGTGAAGGTGGCGAAGGTGGCAAGGCCGGCGATGGTTGCCGCCGCTCCCAGCGCCCCGAGGGACATCAGCACCTTGCGGGTCGAGCGACGCCGGCGGGGAGTTCCGTCTGCAGCTTCCTGTCCTTGTGAAGCGTTCTTTTCCAGCATGTCGAGTTCCTTCCGCTCTGGGAATTGCGGGCTTTTCCGTCCTCTTTATGCGTCGGATGGATCGACGCTGGGGCGCATGGCTCGAAAGGATGGTTCTGTGACGCTCCGTGTGACTAGCGTCACGCTCCGTGGTGGGGGAACCCGCCGCTCCGCGCCGCAAATCCGCCGGCCGAATCGGTGGCAGGTGTAGCGTATGGATCGAATGCGCAAGCTCCTGATCGTCCTCGTGGCCGCCGTGGCGCTCGCAGCCGGAGGGGTGGTCCTGTACCTGCGCTCCCGACCGGTCAACACCCCGCAGCAGGTCGCTGCCGACTACCTGCAGCGGTGGCAGGCCCAGGATTGGGAAGGAATGCGGGTGCTCGTCGTCGGCCCGCCCGGCGACTTCGTCGCGGTGCACACCCAGATGGTCAAGGACCTGTCCGTGTCGGCCGTGCACCTCACGCCCGGCGCCCTCAGCGTGACCGGGGCGGCCTCACAGATGCCCTTCTCCGTCGACCTCACCCTGAAGGGCCTCGGGTCATGGAGCTACGGCGAGACCCTGCACCTCGTGCGCCCGGCTCGCCGCTGGAAGGTCTCCTGGTCGCCGGCGACCGTGCACCCGCAGCTGGCCGCGGGCAAGAAGTTCGCCAGGACCACCACGTGGGCAGACCGA
>DASPZW010000133.1:0-9749 GCA_035636055.1 Actinomycetota bacterium | reverse complement strand
CCCCGCCCGGGGCCGTGGAGAGCGAGCACCCGGTCTCGACGAAGCTCCGTCATGGCAACACCCACCGGCTCATGGCGGCGACCACCGCGGCGATGATCGGGATGGGCCTCGTCATGGTGCTCTCGGCCTCCTCGGTCGAGGCGTTCAAGACCTACGGCTCCTCGTTCCTCTTCTTCCGCAAGCAGCTGGTGGGGGCGGTGGTGGGTCTCCTGGCGCTCCTGGGCCTCTCGCGCTTCGACTACCGGCGCCTGCGGAAGGTCGCCCGCCCCCTGTTCTGGCTGACGCTCGCCGGGCTCGTCGCCGCGCTGATCCCCGGCATCGGCGTCTCCGGTGGCGGGTCGAGCCGGTGGCTGGCGTTCGGCCCCGTCACGGTGCAGCCCTCCGAGTTGGCGAAACTGTCGCTCATCCTCGTGTCCGCGCACCTGCTGGAGCGCAAAGGCGGCTACGTGGGGGACATGCGCGAGCTCTCCATCCCCGTCATGCCGATGACCGTCCTCGCCTGCCTGCTCATGGTCGCCCAGCCGGACCTCGGCACCAGCATCATCACCGTGGCCGCGGTGCTGGCGGTGCTCTACCTCGCCGGGGCGCGGGTGCGGCACCTCGGCGCCCTGCTCTCGCTCGGGACGGTGGCCGCCGCGGGGCTGATCCTCACCCAGGGCTACCAGCGGGCGCGCTTCGCCTCGTACCTCAACCCCTGGGCAGACCCCCTCAAGGGTGGCTACCAGATCATCCAGGGCCAGATTGCCCTCGGGAGCGGCGGCTGGTTCGGCGTGGGCTTGGGCGCAAGCCGGCAGAAGTGGTCATACGTCCCCAATGCCCATACCGACTTCATCTTCGCCATCATCGGGGAGGAGCTCGGACTGATCGGCACCCTACTGGTGCTGGGCGCCTTCGCCTTCTTCTGCTACCTCGGCATCCGCATTGCCCGGGAGGCGCCCGACCGCTTCGGCTTCCTGGTCGCCGGAGGGATCACGGCGTGGATCGGCATCCAGGCGGTGATCAACATCGGGGCGGTCACCGGCATGCTGCCGATCACCGGCGTTCCCCTGCCGATGATCTCCTTCGGCGGCACGTCGCTCGTGCTGACGATGGCGGGCATCGGGATCTTGCTGTCGATCGCCCGCCGCGGCAGGCCGCCCGGGGCCCCGGCAGGGATACCGGCTGGGATTCCTGGCGGCGAGGCCGACCCCTGAGCGGCAGGACGGACGCCGTGGCCAGGACTGGATCGGCTGCCCCCGTGCCGTCCGGCCGGCGCCTCTGCGTCGTCATCGCGGCCGGCGGAACGGGAGGCCACCTCTTCCCGGCCATCGCCCTCGCCAAGGCGCTGGCCTCCGGCGGCCCGGACGGGCCCACGGCGGATGCCGGAGAGGGAGCGGGCGTCCGGCTCGTTGGCAGGCGGGGCGGTCCCGAAAGTGCCGTCGCGGCTGCCGAGGGCATCCCGTTCGAGGGGCTCGACGTCACGGGCTTCAAGCGGTCGGCATCGCCCCGGAACCTGCTGGCGGCCGCAAAGGGTGCCACTGCGACCATCCGGGCCCTGGGGATGCTCCGCCAGGCTCGGGCGGACGTCGTGGTGGGGACCGGGGCCTACGTGAGCGTCCCGGTCGTCGCCGCGGCCGGGATGCTGCGCATCCCCCTGGTCCTGCACGAGGCCAACGCCGTCCCTGGGATCGCCAACCGCATCGCCGGCCGATGGGCGACGGCGGTGGCAGTGTCCTTTCCCGGCGCCGAGCGCTGGTTCCGGGTGCCCGTCACGGTGACGGGGAACCCGATCCGCCCGGAGATCGCCCGCCTGGAGCAGGCCTCCCTCCGGGCCGCGCTCCGCCCAGAGGGCTTGGCTCATTTCGGCCTGGAGACCGGGCGGCGGACCCTGCTGATCTTCGGCGGAAGCCAGGGTGCTCGCCGTGTCAACGAGGCGGCACTGGGCGACTACGACCGCTGGCGCAGCGACGGCCGCCTCCAGGTCCTCCACCTCGTCGGACCCAAGGAAGGTGCCGCCGCGGGGCGGCGCCTCGAGGCGCTCCAGCGGCCGGGCGACCGGCTTCTCTGGCGCGTGGTGGGCTCGACGGACCGCATGGACCTCGCCTACTCGGCCGCAGACCTCACGATCTGCAGGGCGGGGGCGGCGACCCTGTTCGAGGTAGCGGCCGCTGCCCTGCCCGCCATCGTCGTCCCGTACTCGTACGCCACTGCCGATCATCAGCTCGTCAATACTCAACCTCTGGTAGAGATTGATGCTGTCAGGAGGCTCCTCGACGTCGACTGCACGCCCGAGAATCTGGCAGCCCTGGTCGAGGAGCTGCTGTTCGACGATGCCAAACTGTCATCCATGAGCACCGCTGTCCACAGCTTTGCCCGGCCGCGTGCCGCAGAGGCTTTGGCGGACCTCGTCCGCAGCGTGGTGGGTTCCCGGTGAGCGGCCCGGCGTCACGGCCCCCCGCCCGGCGCGGGCTGGCTGCGCGCGGGGTGCCACCGGGGGGGCACATCCACCTCGTCGGGATCGGCGGTGCCGGCATGAGCGCCATCGCCCGCGTTCTGCGGGAGTCCGGGTACGAGGTGTCGGGGTCGGACCAGCGAGAGACGGCGGTGCTGACCGCGCTGCGCGGCCTCGGGGTGACCGTCGACATCGGTCACCGCCCCCGCCGGGTGGACGGGGCCCACCTCGTGGTCGCCTCCGCGGCGGTCCCGCAGGGCAACATCGAGTTGATCACCGCCCGTGAGGCCGGGATCCCCGTCATCGCCCGGGGCGAGGCCCTGGGTCTGCTCGTCGAAGGCTCCCGCACCGTCGCGATTGCCGGCACCCACGGGAAGACCACCACCTCCGGGATGGTCGCGACCCTCTCCCAGGCGGGGGGGCTCGACCCGACATGGCTGCTGGGGGCGGACCTCGCCGACCGGGGCCCGGGCGGGAGGCTGGGGCTTGGCGACCTGGCCGTCGTCGAGGCCGACGAGGCCTACGGTTCCTTCCTCTGGCTCGCCCCCGACGTTGGCCTCGTGACCAATGTCGAGGAGGATCACCTTGACCACTACGGGACCATGGAGGCGCTGATCGGGGCCTTCGAGCAATTCGTGTCGTCGGTCACCGACGCGGTGATCCTCTGCGCAGACGATCCCCGGGCCCTGGCCCTGGCCGCCTCCGCAGGGGGCGCACGCCTGCTGACGTACGGGTTGGGCGACAAGCCCGCCGCCGAGGCCCCCCACGTGGGCGCCGCCGGCGTGGAGACGAGCGCGGCGGGCTCCCGCTTCGCCCTGACCATCGACGGCCGTCCGGTGGCGCAGGTGCACCTTCGGATCGCCGGCCGCCACAACGTCCAGAACGCCCTCGGGGCGGCCGCAGTCGGCGTCGCCCTCGGCCTGGAGCCGGACGTGGTGGCCGTTGGGCTGGCGGCGTTCGCCGGGGCGGTCCGGCGGTTCGAGTACCGGGGCACGGTCCGGGGAGCTGACCTGTTCGACGATTACGCCCACCACCCCACCGAGGTGGCGGCCACGCTGGAGGCGGCTCGCTGGGGTCCCTGGCGGCGGGTGATCGCGGTGTTCCAGCCGCATCTCTACAGCCGGACGCAGGCGATGTGGCGGTCGTTCGGCTCGGCGCTCGCGTCGGCGGATGTCGTCGTGGTCACGGACGTCTACGGGGCCCGGGAGCAACCGGTTCCCGGCGTCACCGGCAAGCTCATCGTGGACGCCGCCTGCGAGGCCATGCCGGGGCGCCAGGTGGCCTACCTCCCGCGGCTGGAAGAGGCGGCGGGGTACGTCCGCGCCCACCTCCGGGCCGGCGACCTGGTGCTGGGCATGGGAGCGGGCGACATCACGACGCTGCCGCAACGGATCATCGACGCGGAGATTCCGTGACCGGCGGGGACGTGGCCGAGGCGCTCCGCGAGGCAGTCCGGGGCGAGGTCACGACCGGCGCCCGCCTCGCGTCCTTCACCTCGTTTCGCCTCGGCGGGGCGGCGGCCGTCCTGGTCGAGGCCGCCGGCGAGCCGGACCTCGTTGCCACCGCCGAGGTCGCCGCGTCGTCCGGCCTCCCGGTCCTGGCGCTCGGCCGGGGCAGCAACGTGCTCGTCTCGGACCGGGGCTTCCCCGGGATCGTCCTGCGGCTCGGCAAGGGATTCGAGTGGATCGCCGACAGCGGTGACGGCCTCGAGGCCGGGGGTGCCACACCCCTGCCCCGCCTCGCCAACCGCGCTGCGGGACGGGGGCTGACGGGGCTGGAGTTCGCCGTGGCCATCCCGGCGAGCCTCGGCGGGGCGGTCCGCATGAACGCCGGTGCCCACAGTTCCTCGCTGTCGGAGGTGCTGGACTGGGTCCGGCTCTACCGGCTGGGTCAACCTGCCCCGACGGTGCTGCCGGCCGCCGACCTGGGCATGCGGTACCGGGCGACCCAGCTGGACGATGCCGACATCGTCTGCGCAGCCCGGCTCTGTCTGCTGCCCGCCGCGCCCGGGGAGATCGCGGGCCGGATGCAGCGCTACCGCGACCACCGCTCGGCCACGCAGCCGGCGGAGGCCCGCAACGCCGGATCGATGTTCAAGAACCCGCCCGACTCCTCCGCCGGTCGCCTCATCGAGGAGGCGGGCATGAAGGGCCACCGGGCCGGGGCCGCCGAGGTCTCGGACAAGCATGCCAACTTCTTCCTCGCCCGCCCGGGGGCGACCGCCCAGGACGTTTACCGGCTCCTCGTGGACGTGCAGGCCGCCGTCCTGGCGCGTTGCGGCGTGCTGCTCACGCCCGAGGTCCGGCTGATCGGCCGGTTCGAGGAGCCGGCGCTGCTCCCGTCCATGGATGGAGCGGGGGCTGGGGGAGCGTCGTGAGGCCGCGGACCGGTGTCGCCATCGCCGGTGCCGTCGTGGCGCTGGGGGGCGCCGGGTTCGGCATCTGGAACTCGTCGTGGCTGAAGCTCGAGACCGTCCAGGTCACCGGCAACCGTCACGCAACCACCGGGGAAGTTCAGGCTGCCGCCGCCCTCTCGCCGGGCATGCGCCTCACCGCCGTGTCGGGCGCCAGGGTGTCCGCACGCGTGGAGGGTCTGCCGTGGGTCGACGTGGCCACGGTCACCCACATCCTGCCGTCGCGGGTCCGCATCGCCATCCGGGAGCGCACACCGGCGTTCGTCGTCCAGGCCGGGGCGCACAGCTACCTCGTCGACCACTCCGGCGTGGTGCTCCAGGAGGGCGCCACCGGCTACCCGCTGATCGCGGGCCTGCCGTTGGGCGTCTCCTACCCGGGCGACCACCTGACCATGCCGGCGTTCGGTGCCGCCGTGAAGATCCTGGATGCCCTCCCCGCCGACCTGAAGCCTCGGGTGGGCGCCGTGTCTGCCCCGAGCCCGGACGTGGTGGGCCTGGTCCTCACGGACAAGACCACCATCACCTACGGCGGCGCCGGCAACCTCGCCGAGAAGAACTACGACATCGTCACCCTGCTGGCAGGGGGCAAGGCGTACACGTCGATCGACGTCCGCAGCTTCACGCATCCCGCCGCCACTCCCCGCTAGAGCGGCGCACATCGCCGGAGTTCCTCCACGCCGGGCGCTACGGAGCGCCAAATGACGCAGGACTTACATGCGTGGTCTTTTTGTCGACGAGTTGACCTTTTCCCAGGCCGCGACTATATTGCTCAACAACAGGTTCAATAGAACCTTCTATCGACCTTTACTTGATGGTTAAAGGTCACTGCGGATCCCGGAGGTGGGGACATGGCGATGGGCCTACAGAATTACCTGGCGGTAATCAAGGTCGCCGGGATCGGCGGCGGCGGTGTCAACGCAGTGAATCGGATGATCGACTCGGGCCTCAAAGGGGTCGAGTTCATCGCGATCAACACGGACGCGCAGGCCCTGCTCATGTCCGACGCGGATGTGAAGCTCGACATCGGCCGCAACCTGACCCGGGGCCTCGGCGCCGGGGCGGACCCCGAGGTCGGCCGTCTGGCGGCCGAGGAGCACCGGGACGAGATCGAGGAGGTGCTGAAAGGCGCCGACATGGTCTTCATCACGGCCGGCAAGGGCGGCGGCACGGGCACCGGCGGTGCGCCGGTCGTGGCAGAGATCGCCAAGGCCCTGGGCGCGCTCACCATCGGGGTCGTGACCCGGCCGTTCTCGTTCGAGGGGCGCCGCCGGGCCGTCGTGGCCGAGCAGGGCATCATGAGCCTGAAGGACAAGCTCGACACGCTCATCATCATCCCCAACGACCGGCTGCTGCAGGTCTGCGACGAGACCACGTCGGTCCTCGAGGCCTTCAAGATGGCCGACGAGGTGCTGCTCCAGGGTGTCCAGGGCATCACGGACCTCATCACCACGCCTGGGCTGATCAACCTGGACTTCGCGGATGTGAAGACGATCATGACCAACGCCGGGTCGTCGCTCATGGGCATCGGGACCGCCCGCGGTGAGAACCGCGCGGCCGAAGCGGCCCGCAACGCCATCTCGTCCCCGCTGCTGGAGGCGTCGGTCGAAGGCGCCCGGGGCGTGCTGCTCAACATCTGCGGTGGCAGCGACCTCGGTCTGTTCGAGGTGCACGAGGCGGCGGAGATCGTGGCCAAGTCCGCACACCCGGACGCCAACATCATCTTCGGTGCTGTAGTCGACGACCAGCTCGGCGACGAGGTCCGGGTGACGGTCATCGCCTCCGGGTTCGACCGCTGGATCACGCAGCCGATCGAGGCGCCGCAGCACACGAGGGTGCTCGATCTCGAGCCGGTCGAGGGTGAGGACTACGTCCTCGAGCCCTTCGGCGGTCCGGCGCCCTCCTACGCCCCGGAGCCCGTCTACGCCCGTGAGCCGGTCCGCGACACGCCGGGTCGGGAGCCGACCTACGTGTTCGACGCCGACGAGGACGAAGACCTCGACATCCCGAGCTTCCTCCGCAGGCCCTAGCCTGCGGAGGCCCGGCGGAACGGAGACCGCGACGGCTCAGACTTCGCGGTTCGCGGGCCACGGGATCCTCAAGGAAAACTGGAGACTCTGCGAGGTCGAGCTCAATCACGGGTTGAGGGTTGTCGTCCCGCCTGTGCCCGGCGTGGTGTTCACGACCGCGAGCTGCGGCAACCTCAGCAGGGCCGGCGGCAATGACGCGGCCGTCGCCACCGGGAACCGGCGTGCGGTGTCCGAGGCCCTGGGGATCTCGCCTGCCTGGTTGACCGTCCGCCAGGTACACGGGCGGGGGGTCCTCTGTGCCGGGGAGCCGCCGGGAGCATCGCCGGAGGCGGACGCCATCGTCGTTCGCACGCCCGGCCGACCTGTCGCCGTGCTGGCGGCCGACTGCGTACCGATCGCCCTGGCCGGGAGCGACGCCGCCGGGCAGGCCACGGCGGGGGCCGTCCACGCGGGCTGGCGAGGTTTGTGCCGGGGGGTCATCGAGGCCACCGCGGCCGCGGCCGATCCCGGCCCCGACTCTCGGCTGTCGGCCTGGATCGGGCCGTGCATCGGGCCCTGCTGCTTCGAGGTCGGGCCGGAGGTGCCGGAGGCGTTCGCGGCGGGTCGCCCCGGAGCGCCCGACTGTTGCGAGCGGGTCGGGGCACGCCTGCACTTCGATCTCCGGAAGGCTGCGGCGTGGGTGCTCGGGGAGGCCGGGGTTAACGTCGGGGGCTGGGAGGTGCCGTGCACCTGCTGCGACGATCGCTTCTTCTCGTACCGGCGTGACGGCACGGCCCAGCGCCAGGCACTCGTCGTGTGGAACCAGGGTTGAGCGCCGTCGCCGGGGCCCTGAGCCAGGTGCGGGAGCGCATCGGCGCCGCCGCCCAGCGCGCCGGTCGGGATCCCGCGGACGTCAGGTTGGTGGCGGTGAGCAAGACCGTCCCCACGGCGATACTGGCGGATGCCATCGCCGCCGGCCAGCGAGATTTCGGAGAAAACCGGGTACAGGAGGCCGTGGCGAAGTATAAGGAGCTTGGAACGGAGGTTCGGTGGCACTTCGTCGGCAGGCTGCAGCGCAACAAGGTCAAGCACCTCGTCGGCTGGGTCGACCTGATCCACTCGCTCGACCGAGCCGAACTCGCCGCGGAGATCGCCCACCGGGCCGCAGCGGTCGGGACGTCGCAGGAGGTGCTGGCGGAGGTCAACGTGTCCGGGGATCCCGGGAGAGGTGGTGTCATGCCTGAGGAGTTGCCGTCCCTGCTCGAGGCGGTCGCCCCGATGCGCAACGTGGCCGTGGTCGGCCTGATGGCCATGGCACCGATCGTGGGGGACCCCGAGGGGGCGCGGCCATACTTCCGGCGGGTGGCCCGGCTTCGGGAGGAGGCGTCGCAGCGGTTCCCCGATCTTGCGATCCACCACCTTTCGCTGGGGATGAGCCAGGATTACGAGATTGCGGTTGAAGAGGGGGCGACGCTGGTTCGGGTCGGTGAGGCTATATTCGGTCGCCGGTCGGGTCGGGAGCGTGCAGAGGAGCCGGGCGAGCGTGATGTCGAGTCGGCGAGCAACGTGAGGGGAATGTCGGGGTCCCCCAAGGGGCATGGAAAGGTGAGGTCATGAGCATGTGGAGAAAGACCTTGCTCTATCTGGGTCTCGTCGAGGAAGACGAGCTCGAGGAAGAGATGCACGCGTACGAAGAGCCCCCTCGCGAGAGCTCCTCGACCATCCGAAAGATCAGCCGGGAGGAATCGGCGTCGTCGGCGGCGCCCCCCCCCAGGTCCCAGCCGGCTGCGCCCAAATCGCTTGGCCAGGTCCACATCGTGGAGCCGCGTGCCTACGACGATGCGAAGGAGATCGGGGACAAGCTCCGCGCCGAGGTGCCGGTGATCATGAACCTGCAGGGGATCGAGGAAGACCTGTTCAAACGCCTCACGGCATTCGCATCGGGCCTCGCCTACGGTCTCGAGGGGAGGGTGCAGCGGCTTGCCCCCCGTGTGTACCTGATCACCCCCGCCAACGTCGAGGTATCGGCGGAAGAGCGCCGGCGGTTGATGGAGCGGGGGTTCTTCGATGAGTTCTGAGATGCCCCTGACGATGCCGATGCCGCGATGCTGAACAGTCCTCTCTGCTTCATCGTCGGGATCTACCTGTACTACGTCCTGCTCGCACGCATCATCATCTCGTTCGTCCTCATGTTCAAGCCCGGGTGGGCGCCGCCCTCGGGCCTGCGCCCGATCCTGGACCTCATCTACGCCATCACCGACCCACCGGTGAACGCCCTGCGCAAGGTAGTTCCCCAGCCGTACAATTTTCCCCTTGACCTCTCCTTTCTCGTTTGGTTCATCATCGTGTTGCTGGCACACAACGTGATCTGCGGAGCGGGGGTGTAGATGAGCCTGACGCCGGAAGACATCCAGGGAAAGCGGTTCCACGATGCCTTCCGCGGCTACAACCACGAGGAGGTCGATGTCTTCCTCGACGAGGTTGCCGCCAACTTCACCGCCGTCTTCCAGGAGTTGCAGGGGGCGCGCACCCAGATCACCGAGCTGGAGGCCCAGCTCGCGGACGTCAAAGGCACCGAGGGCATGCTGAAGCGCACGCTCCTCGCTGCCCAGCGGGCGGCGGACGACGCCGTCGCCGAGGCAAAGGCGGAGGCGGCACGCCTGGTGGCTGCCGCCGAGTCCAGCGGCGCCGACGTCATCGCCGCGGCGAGCCGGCGGGCAGATGGGATCATCTCGGATGCCAACGCCCGCCAGGCCCAGATCGAGGCGACCGGTGCCCGCCTGCGGGAGCTGGACGCCCAGCACCGTGCGACGCTGCGGGCACACCTCGAGGCGCAGTTGCGGGCGCTCGACGACCTGCCGTTGCCGCCGGTGGCGGCGAGCGGCCCGGTGATCTTCGA